>NZ_JBJDNC010000007.1:0-111244 GCF_044900265.1 Pseudomonas sp. NPDC089406
TTTTTGGTTACTTTTTTCCACGAAAAAAAGTAACCCGCCGTAAGGGCGGAAAGGTGAATAAGCGTCACTACAAATAATGAATGCGCATACAACTTTCAAAACCAA
This sequence comes from Pseudomonas sp. NPDC089406, assembly GCF_044900265.1. Lineage (NCBI taxonomy): Bacteria > Pseudomonadati > Pseudomonadota > Gammaproteobacteria > Pseudomonadales > Pseudomonadaceae > Pseudomonas > Pseudomonas sp. NPDC089406. The sequence continues at coordinate 106 of NZ_JBJDNC010000007.1, forward strand.
CTAAACAAGATCAACAGATCAACCCCAAATAGCGTACGACACAAGATCCAAGCCGTCCGCAAGGACCTCACCACCGCCCCCACAGGAGTACACCCTCAATCCCCGTCAGCAAAAGCCTGCCCGGCATCCCACCCCCCACCCAAAGCAGCAATCAACTGCACACTGGCCAACAACCGCCCCTGCAACAGCGTCAACACACTACGCTCGTTACTCAAAGCCGTGGTCTGCACATTGACCACATCCAGGTACCCGATCAGCCCCGCCTTGTACTGGTTCTCGGTCAAACGCAAGGACTCACGCGCAGCCTCCAGCGCCTCCTGGCGTACCACCGCCTCATCGCCGTACACCTTCAACTGCACCAGGTAATTCTCGACCTCTTTGAAGCCATCCAGCACCGTCTGCCGATACTGCGCAACGGTCTGGTCATAGGCCGCAACCGTGCGGTCCACCTCGGCACTGCGCTTGCCAGCGTCGAACAGCGTCAACGCCAGCTGCGGCCCCACCGACCAGTAACGGTTGGGCAACTCGATCCAGTTATTGAAGCTGCTGCTCGAATAGCCACCGCTCATGCTCAGCGACAGGTCCGGGAAGTACGCCGCGCGGGACACGCCGATATTGGCGTTGGCGGCCATGACATTGCGCTCGGCCGCAGCGATGTCGGGGCGGCGCTCCAGCAGTTGCGACGGCAGCGATACAGGAACGTCCGGCAAGGTCGGGATGCTGTCGCTTGCAGCCAGCGCAAAATCAGCCGGGGCCTTGCCCATCAGCACGGCAATGGCGTTCTCGTACTGGGCGCGCTGCCAGGCAAGGTCGATCAGGTCGGCCTGGGTGCTCTTGAGCTGGGTGCGCGCCTGAGCCACCGCATCAGGGCCGGACACACCCGCGCGGTACTGGTTTTCGGTCATCTTCAGCGAGCGCTCATAGGCCGCCACGGTGGCCTCCAGCAAGCGCTTTTGCTCATCGATCACCCGCAGCTGCAGGTAGTTCTGCACCAGCTCAGACTGCTGGCTGAGGCGGATCGAGGCCATGTCGGCCAGGCTCGCCTGGGCGCTGGCCTCGTTGGCATTGAGGGTTTCGCGCAGCTTGCCCCACAGGTCGATCTCCCAGCTCACGCCCAACTGGGCGTTGTAGGTGTCGCGGATGCCGCTGCTGTTGTTCGACAGGCTGGAACTGGAGCTGCCGGTGCCCTGGGCCGAACGGGTCTTGCCGGCGGTCAGGTTCAGCGACGGGAACAACGAGGCGCGGCTGCTGCGCACCAGCGCCTGGGCCTGGCGGTACTGGGCCTCGGCTTGGGCGACGGTCTGGTTGCTGCGGTTCAGTTCCTCGACCAGGCCATTGAGCTGCGCGTCACCGTACAACTCCCACCAGGCGCCACGGGCGATGGCGTCCGACGGCTTGGCCTGGGACCAGCCTTCGGCCTGCTTGAACTGCGCCGCGGTGCTGAGCTCGGGGCGTTGGTAGTCGGGGCTCAGGGTACAGGCGCTGAGCATCGCCACGCACAGGCCGGCGCCGAGCAGGCGCGAGCCGCGGCCCTGGGTCAGCGCCTTGAGGGCGCGGTGAATGCGGGTGTGGGCAAAGGTCATAGCGGGGTATCCAGGGCAGCGTCGGTGCGCACGCCGCGCCAACGGTTGAAACGGTGGCGCAGGCGGTCGAGGTACAGGTAGACCACAGGCGTTGTGTACAGCGTAAGTACCTGGCTGAACACCAGGCCGCCGAGAATGGTCAGGCCCAGCGGCTTGCGCATCTCGGCGCCCTCGGCGCTGCTCAGCAGCAGCGGCAGCGCACCAAGCATGGCGGCCAGGGTGGTCATCAGGATCGGCCGCAGGCGCAGCAGGCAGGCGCGGCGGATCGACTCCTCCGGCGACAGGCCGTCGTTGCGCTCCAGTTGCAAGGCCAGGTCGATCATCAGGATGGCGTTCTTCTTCACCACGCCAATCAGCAGGAACAACCCCAGCAACGAGATCAGGCTGAACTCACCGCCGGTCAGGTACAACGCCAGCAAGGCGCCGACCCCGGCCGAAGGCAGGGTGCTGAGGATGGTCAGCGGGTGGATGTAGCTTTCGTACAGGATGCCCAGCACCAGATACACCAGCAGCAGCGCACCGAGGATCATCAGCGGCTGGCCTGAAGTGGTCTTGCTGAAGGCGTCAGCGGTACCGCCCAGCTTGGCGATCACCGACTCCGGCAGGCCGACCTTGGCCACCGTGCGCTCCAGCGCGGCCATGGCCTGGTCGGGGCTGTAGCCTTCGGCGACGTCGAAGTTGATGTCTTCGGAGGCGAACTGGCCTTCGTGGCTGACGCGGTCGCTGGCCAGGCTGTTCTCGTAGCGGGCAAAACTCGACAGCGGCACCCGTGCACCGTCGGCGGTGATCACCTGCACCTGCTCCAGGGTACTTGGGTCCCAGGCGTACTTCGGGTTGATCTCCAGCACCACCTGGTACTGGTTGAGGCTGTCGTAGATGGTCGAGATCTGCCGCTGGCTGTAGGCGTTGTTGAGCACCGCAGTGACCATGTCCATGTCGATGCCCAGGCGCTTGGCCTGGTCGCGGTCGACCACCAGGGTCACCTGCTGGGTGCCGGCACCGTCGCGGGCGTCGATGGCGGTCAGCTCAGGCAGCTTGCGCAGCTCGGCGACCACCTTGGGGAACCACTCGCGCAGCGCGGCCAGGTCGCCGCTTTGCAGGGTGTAGAGGTACTGCGAGGTGCTCTGGTCACGGCCACCGCCGCCCAGTTGCAGGTCCTGGTCGGCCATCAGGAACAGCCGCCCGCCGGGCACCTTGGGCATTTCCTTGCGCAGCCGCTCGATGACCTGCTGCGCGCTCTGCTTGCGCTCGCCGATGGGCTTGAGGCGCACCAGCATGAAGGCGTTGTTGGTGCCGCTGTTGCCGCCGATGAAGCCGGCCACGCTCTGCACCGCCGGGTCCTTGAGCAGGGCGCGGCGGTAGGTTTCCATCTTCGGCTGCATGACACTGAACGACAGCCCGTCGTCGCCGCGCACAAAGCCCTGCAACTGGCCGGTGTCCTGCTGCGGCATCAGGGTCTTGGGCACCACCACGTACAGGGCGACGTTGAGTACGATGGTGGCCAGCAGGCTAAGCAGGGTCAGCCGGCGGTGACGCAGGGCCCAGCCCAGGCTCTTGTCGTAGCCTGCGACCATGCGCTGGTGAATACGCTCGCTGAAGCGTTGCAGGCGGGTCTGCTCATGGGCGCCGTGCACCTTGAGCCAGCGCGAGCAGAGCATCGGGGTCAAGGTAAGCGAGACCACCAGCGAGACGATGATCGCCGCCGCCAGGGTGATCGAGAACTCCATGAACAGCCCACGCACGATGCCGCCCATGAACAGGATCGAGACGAACACCGCCACCAGCGACACGTTCATCGACAGCAGGGTGAAGCCCACCTCTTTGGCGCCCTTGAACGCGGCACTGAGCGGGTTTTCGCCGTTCTCGATATGCCGCGAGATGTTCTCCAGCACCACGATGGCATCATCTACCACCAGGCCCGTGGCCAAAATCAGCGCCATCAGCGACAGGTTGTTCAGCGAGAAGCCACACAGGTACATCACGGCAAAAGTGCCCACCAGCGAGACCGGCACCGCAAGGCTTGGGATCAAGGATGCGCGGAAGTTGCCGAGGAACAGGTAGACCACCAGGATCACCAGCACCACGGCGATCAGCAGGGTGTGCTCGGCCTCCTTGAGGGTGGCCTTGATCACCGGCGAGCGGTCCATGGCGATGTCCAGCTTGACGCTGGCCGGTAGCAGCGACTGCAGGGCCGGCAACTGCGCCTTGATCTGCTCGACGGTCTGGATGATGTTGGCCCCGGACTGGCGGTTGACCACCAGCAGCACGGCCGCCTCGTCGTTGAAGAAGCCGCTGTTGTAGCGGTTCTCCACGCCATCGCTGACCTTGGCCACATCGCTCAGGCGCAGGATGGCGCCGTTCTGCTGGCGGATCACCAGCGGCTTGTAGTCCTCGGCCTTTTCCAGCTGGTCGTTGGCGCGCACCTGCCAGTTGCGCTGGTGGTCCTCGACAAACCCCATGGGCCGGCGCTGGTTGGCGTTGGCCACCGCCGTGCGCACGTCGTCCAGGGCCAGGCCGTACTGGTTGAGCAGTTGCGGCTCGAGTTCGATGCGCACCGCCGGCAGCGAGCTGCCGCCGATCTGCACTTCCCCTACCCCGCTGACCTGGGCCAGGCTCTGCGAGAGGATGGTGTCGGCCAAATCGTACAGCTGCCCCTTGGCCAGCACGTCGCTGGTCAGCGACAGCACCATGATCGGCGCCTGGGACGGGTTGATCTTCTTGTAGGTGGGCATGCTGCGCATGCCGCTGGGCAACAGGTTGCGCGAGGCATTGATGGCCGCCTGTACCTCGCGGGCGGCGCCGTCGATGTCGCGGCCCAGCTCGAAGCCGATGATCACCCGGGTGGAGCCCTGGTTGGAGCTGCTGGTCAGCGTGGTGACCCCGGCAATACTGCCCAGCTTGCGTTCCAGCGGCGTGGCCACGGTGGAGGCCATCACCTCGGGGCTGGCCCCGGCCAGGTTGGCGCTGACCACGATCACCGGGAAGTCCATCTGCGGCAGCGGCGACACCGGCAACAGGTTGAAACTGACCCCGCCCAGCAGCATGATCGCCAGGCTCAGCAGCATGGTGGCTACCGGCCGGCGAATGAATGGTCCGGACAGGTTCATGCGTCAGCCTGCTGCGCATCACCTGCTGGCCGCCAGCGGCGTGCCAGGCGGTCGAAGTACAGGTAGATCACCGGGGTGGTGAACAGGGTCAGCACCTGGCTCACCAGCAAGCCGCCGACCATCACCAGGCCCAGCGGCTGGCGCAGCTCGGCACCAGAGCCGGTGGCCAGCATCAGCGGCACGGCGCCGAACAAGGCCGCCAGAGTGGTCATGAGGATCGGCCGGAAACGCAGCAGCGCTGCCTGGTAGATGGCGTCCTGCGGGCTCATGCCCTGATGCCGTTCGGCCTCGAGGGCGAAGTCGATCATCATGATCGCGTTCTTCTTGACGATGCCGATCAGCAGGATGATGCCGATGATCGCGATCATCCCCAGGTCATTGCCGCTGAGCAGCAGCGCCAGCAAGGCGCCCACTGCCGCCGAGGGCAGCGTCGAGAGGATGGTCACCGGGTGGATGTAGCTCTCGTACAGCACCCCCAGCACGATGTACATGGTCACCACCGCCGCCAATACCAGCAGCAAGGTGCTCGACAGCGACGCCTGGAACGCCTCGGCGGCGCCCTGGAAGCGGGTTTGCACACCGATCGGCATGCCGATGTCCTGCTGCACCTGCTCGATCACCTTGACCGCCTCGCCCAGGGAGGCGCCGGAGCCCAGGTTGAACGACAGGGTCACCGCCGGAAACTGGCCGAGGTGCGAAATGGCCAGCTGCGCCTGGCGCTGCTCGATGCGCGCCAGCGCCGACAGGCGCACCTGGCCGCCGTCGGTGGCCTTGACGTGGATCGACTCCAGCGCCTTGGGCCCAAGCGATGCGGCGGTCTGCGACTGCAGCACCACGCGGTACTGGCTGGCCTGGGTGTAGATGGTGGAGATCTGCCGCTGGCCGAAGGCGTCGTACAGCGCGTTGGTGATCTGCGACACGCTGATGCCTAAGCGACTCGCCATATCGCGGTCGATCACCAGGTACACCTGCAGGCCCTTGTCCTGCAGGTCGCTGGCTACATCCTGAAGTTCCGGGCGCTGCTGCAGGGCCTGCACCAGCTTGCCGCTCCATTCGGCGAGCATGTCGGCGTCGGGGGAGCTGAGGCTGAACTGGTACTGGGTGCGGCTGACCCGGTCTTCGATGCTCAAATCCTGCACCGGTTGCATGAACAGGCGGATACCCACCAGCCGGTCGAGTTGCGGTTGCAGGCGGGCGATCACCTGTTCGGCGGTCAGGTCGCGCTCGCCGTGGGGCTTGAGGTTGATCAGCAGGCGGCCGCTGTTGAGGGTGGCGTTGTCGCCGTCCACGCCAATGTACGAGGACAGGCTCTGCACCGCCGGGTCTTTCAGGATGACTTCGGCCAGGGACTGCTGGCGCTGGCTCATGGCGGCGAACGAGGTGGCCTGGGGCGCCTCGGAAATACCCTGGATGACCCCGGTGTCCTGCACCGGGAAGAAGCCCTTGGGCACCATCAGGTACAGCACCACGGTCAGCGCCAGGGTGGCCACCGCCACCAGCAGGGTCAGCGGCTGGCGCTTGAGTACCCAGGTCAGGGCGCTGGCGTAGTGCTTGATCAGCCAGTCGATCCAGGCGCCGCTGGCGCGGTAGAAGCGCCCCTGCTCCTCTTCCTTGGGTTCGCGCTTGAGCAGCCGCGCGCACATCATCGGGGTCAGGGTCAGCGACACCACCAGCGAGATGAGAATGGCCACCGCCAGGGTGATGGCGAACTCGCGGAACAGCCGCCCCACCACATCGGCCATGAACAGCAGCGGGATCAGCACCGCAATCAGCGAGAAGGTCAGCGAAACCAGGGTGAAGCCAATCTGCCGCGCGCCTTTGAGCGCCGCCTGCAGCGGGGTTTGGCCTTCTTCGATGTGGCGGGAGATGTTCTCGAGCATGACGATGGCATCGTCCACCACAAAACCGGTGGCGATGGTCAGGGCCATCAAGGTCAGGTTGTTGATCGAAAAGCCAGCCAGGTACATCACGCCAAAGGTGCCGATCAGCGACAGCGGCACGGCAATCGAAGGGATGATGGTGGCGCTGACCCGGCGCAGGAACAGGAAGGTCACCATCACCACCAGGGCGATGGCGAACAGCAGCTCGTGCTGCACGTCGCGCACGGCGGCGCGGATGGTCTGGGTGCGGTCGGTGAGCACGCTGACGTCCAGGCCCGCCGGCAGGTTGTCGGTGATCGACGGCAGCAGTTCCTTGATACGGTCGACCACCTCGATGACGTTGGCCCCGGGCTGGCGCTGGATGTTCAGCAGCACGGCTTCGTTCTGGTTGGCCCAGGCGGCCAGGCGCTCGTTCTCGGCGCCGTCGACGATTTCGGCGACGTCCTTCAGGCGCAGCGGCGCACCGTTGTTGTACTTGAGGATGAGGTTGGCGTATTCCTCGGGCGAGCGCAGTTGGTCGTTGGCATCGAGCATCGACACCCGGGTGGGGCCGTCGAAGTTGCCCTTGGGCTGGTTGACGTTGGAGGCGCCGATGAGCGTGCGCACGTCGTCCAGGTTCAGGCCGTTGGCGGCCAGAGCGTCGACGTTGACCTTGATGCGCACGGCCTGGCGCTGGCCGCCGGCGATGCTGACCATGCCCACACCGCTGATCTGGGCGATCTTCTGCGCCACGCGGGTGTCGACCAGGTCGTTGAGCTTGGGCAACGGCATGGTCTTGGACGAAATGGCCAGGGTCAGCACCGGGGTGTCGGCCGGGTTGACCTTGTTGTACACCGGCGGTGCCGGCAGGTCGCTGGGTAGCAGGTTGCTGGCGGCGTTGATCGCGGCCTGCACCTGTTGCTCGGCAACGTCCATGTTCATGTCGAGGCTGAAGCGCAGGGTCAGCACCGAGGCGCCGCCGGAGCTGGTCGAGGCCATCTGCTCAAGGCCCGGCATTTGCCCGAACTGACGCTCCAGGGGCGCGGTGACAGCACTGGTCATCACCTGCGGGCTGGCGCCGGGGTACAGGGTCATGACCCGGATGGTCGGGTAGTCGACCTGCGGCAAGGCCGCCACCGGCAGCATTTTATAAGCGATCAGGCCGGCCAGGACGATGGCCAGCATGCTCAGCGTGGTGGCGACCGGGCGGAGGATGAACAGGCGCGAGAGGTTCATGCGCCCGCCTTGATGCCCGATTCACCGGCCTGGGCCGAGCCCTTGGCGTCCTGGCCCTGCAGGTGCTGGCCCGGGGTGGTCGGCACTTGCGAGCTGTCTTCGACCACTTCGACCTTGGTGCCTTCGCGCAGGCGGTCGGTGCCTTCGAGCACCAACCGGTCGCCGGCGGCCAGGCCCTCGACGATCACGCTGCTCTGGCCATCGCTGGCGCCCACCTTGAGCTTGCGGATATTCACCGTGTTCTCTTGGTTGACCACGTAGGCGAAGGTGCCGTCGTTGCCGAACTGGATGGCCGCAGCCGGGGCCAGTACCACCTGCTTGAGGGTGTCGGCGAGTAGGCGCACGTTGACGAACTGGTTGGGGAACAAGGCGTTGTCCTTGTTCTGGAAGGTGCCCTTGAACTTCAGGGTGCCGGTGGTGGTGTCGATCTGGTTGTCCGGGCTGCCCAGCACGCCGGTCGCCTGCAGCTTGCGATCGCCGCGGTCCCAGGCTTCGACTGGCAGGCTGGCGCCACTGCGGTAGCGCTCGAGCACGGTGTCCAGCTCGGTTTCCGGCAGGGTGAAGGCCACGCTGATCGGCTCGGTCTGGGTAATCACCACCAGCGCGGTGGTGTCATTGGCTGCCACCAGATTGCCCAGGTCGAGCTGGCGCAGGCCCAGGCGGCCGGTGAGCGGTGCGCGGATCTGGGTGAAGTCGAGGTTCAGGCGCGCGTCGTTGACTGCCGCCTGGTTGGTTTTCACCAGCCCCTGGAACTGCGCCACCTGCGCTTCGGCGGTGTCGAGGGTTTGCTTGGCGATGCTGTCTTCGGCGTACAGGCCTTTATAGCGGGCCAGGTCGACCTGGGCGTTCTTCAACTGCGCCTGGTTCTGCGCCAGGGTGCCTTCGGCCTGCTGCAGGGCGATGCGGTACGGGCGCGGGTCGATTTCAGCGAGCAGGTCGCCGGCCTTGACCTGCTGGCCTTCCTTGAAGTGGATTTTTACCAGCTCGCCGGCTACCCGGCTGCGCACGTTGACCGTGTTGGTGGCGGTGACGGTGCCCAGGGCCTTGTAGTACAGCGGGAAGTCGCCGACCTTGACCGGCTCCACACGCACCGGCACCGGGTCGGACGATGCGCCGAAGCCCGGCCGGCCTCGCCCACCCAGGCCCATGGCCGCGCCCTTGCCCGGGCGCCCGCCGCTTGCGGCTTGCTCGTGCACGGTCTTTGCGGGCCACAGCCACCAGGCCAGCAGGGCCACCAGCAGCAGGATCAGCAGGCCGAACAGCCAGCGACGGGGGGAACGGGAATTGGACACTTGCATGGGGCGAACGAACCTTGTTCAGGGAAGACGGGCGTGGAGAGCGTGAACGATAAGCACTGGCACCGTTTTAGCAAAGCGGCTTTACCAGTGTTTTACCTTTGGCTGACGTTGGTCGGCGGGCAGACTTTAAATGAAAACGGCCTGGTTTGGGGGCCAGGCCGTTTCAGCAAGTAGCATCGTGGGGGGGGGGGGGGGGGGGGGGGGGGGGGGGGGGGCGGCAAACACAACACAAAGACGCCGCCCCCGCCCCCCCCCCACCCCCCCCCCCACCCCCCCCCCCCCCCCCCCCCCCCCCCCCCCCCCCCCACGCAGACGCCCTGCGGTGTTACTTCAGTACCGCCAGCGCCGCGTCGTAGTTCGGCTCGTCGGCGATTTCAGCAACCAGCTCGCTGTGCAGCACCTTGTCGTTTTCGTCCAGTACCACCACAGCACGGGCGGCCAGGCCGGCCAGCGGGCCGTCGGCGATGGCAACGCCGTAGTTCTGCAGGAACTCGGCACCGCGCAGGGTGGACAGGTTCTGGACGTTTTCCAGGCCTTCGGCGCCGCAGAAGCGGGCCTGGGCGAATGGCAGGTCAGCCGAGATGCACAGCACCACGGTGTTGGCCACGGCGTTGGCCTGGGCGTTGAACTTGCGTACCGAGGTGGCGCAGGTCGGGGTGTCGACGCTTGGGAAGATGTTCAGCACCTTGCGCTTGCCGGCGAAGTCGGCCAGCGACTTGTTCGACAGATCACCAGCAACCAGGGAGAAGGCAGGCGCCTGGGCACCGGCCTGTGGCAGGTTGCCGCTGACCTGAACCGGGCCGCCTTTGAGAGTCACTTGAGCCATGGGAAATCATCCTTAGTACGGGTTGGAAAAAGACCCCGAGTTAAGCATGAAGCCGCGCAAGTGCCTATAAGAAAACATGAAATTGTTGTATTGCCAGAAAATTCCTGTGGACAAAAAAATGTCCGAGTGGCTACAGCCAACCCGGACATTTCCTACAGCAGTGCTGCAATCAGCCCAGCAGGCCGTACACCACCGAGGTCAGCGCCACCAGGCCGATGACCACCACGAACACATTGGACAGCGCACCGCTGTACTTGCGCATCGACGGCACGCGGCGGATGGCGTACATCGGCATCAGGAACAGCAGCACCGCGATGATCGGCCCGCCGAGGGATTCGATCATGCCGAGGATGCTCGGGTTGAGGGTGGCGACGATCCAGCACACCACCAGCATGATCGCGGCAACCACACGATCCATGGCCTTGGCGCCCGGGCGCATGCCAGCCTTGACGATCATGCCCTTGAGGCCCTCACTGGCACCGATGTAGTGGCCCAGGAACGACTTGGCAATGGCGATGAAGGCGATCAGCGGTGCGGCGAAGGCGATGGTCGGCTGGTCGAAGTGGTTGGCCAGGTACGACAGGATCGACAGATTCTGCGCCTTGGCCTCGGCCAACTGGGCGCTGCTCAGGGTGAGCACGCAGCTGAACACGAAGAACAGCACCATCAGCACCATCAGCAGGTGGGCGCGGCGCAGGATCTGCCCGCTGCGCTCATCGGCGTGCTCGCCGTAGCGGCGCTTCTGGTCGACGGCAAAGGCCGAGATGATCGGCGAATGGTTGAACGAGAACACCATCACCGGGATGGCCAGCCACACGGTGTGCAGGAACGCCGAACCCGACGGCACCTGGGTGGCGGTGTCGAGGATGCCGCCGGTCCAGTGCGGCACCAGGTACAGGGCCAGCAGCGCCAGGGCGACGATGAACGGGTAGACCAGCAGGCTCATGACCTTGACCGTGGCCTGCTCGCCGCAGCGCACGATGGCCAGCAAGCCGAGAATCAGCACGAACGACAGGATCGCCCGTGGCGGCGGCGCGATGTGCAGCTGGTGCTCCATGAAGCTGCTGACGGTGTTGGTCAGCGCCACGCTATAGATAAGCAGGATGGGGAAGATGGCGAAGAAGTACAGCACGGTGATCAGCGCACCGGCGGTGATGCCGAAATGCTCCTCGACCACGTCGGTGATGTCGCCGCCCTTTTGCCCGGAGAGCACGAAGCGGGTCAGCCCGCGGTGGGCGAAGTAGGTCATGGGGAAGGCCAGCGCGGCGAGGATCAGCAACGGCCAGAAGCCGCCCAGGCCTGCGTTGATCGGCAGGAACAGGGTGCCTGCGCCGATGGCTGTGCCGAACAGGCCCAGCATCCAGGTGGTGTCGTGACGCGACCAGCTGCCGAGGGTGGCGGGGGTCGATTCTGCAAAGCGTTGTTCAACGCTTGGGGCCTGCTCATTCATTCCGGGTGAAGCTCCACTCGCAAGACTGCAACAGGCTGAGAATGGCGAAATAGACGTTTCGCCCAACTCAACCGGATAAAGAGGGGCGCGATTGTGCATGCAAAGGTTGCACTTGGGGAAGCCCCGTCCGAGGGACGGTTGCACTTGTCTTTACAAGAAGGGAGATACCGGACCGGCTCAATCGCCGGCAAGCCGGCTCCTACACGTGTTTCTGCAGGAGCCGGCTTGCCGGCGATTGGCCTTTATGCAGGCTTACTTTTGAACGGCCGCAAAGGCCTTGGCCACCTGGAGCAGGTTGGCCGGGCGCAGGCCGGACATGCACACCCGGCCGCTGTCGATCAGGTACACGCCGAACTCGTCACGCAGGCGGCGCACCTGCTCGACGCTGAAGCCTGTGTAGCTGAACATGCCGCGCTGGCGCAGGAAGAACTGGAAGTCCTGGCCCGGCAGCAGTTCGCCGAGCAAGTCGACCAGGCCCTGGCGCATGTCGAGGATACGCTTGCGCATCACCTCCACCTCAGCCGCCCACTGGGCGTTGAGGGTGGCATCGCCGAGCACGCCGGCCACCAACTGCGCGCCGAACGCGGGCGGGCTTGAGTAGTTGCGGCGCACGGTGGCCTTGAGCTGGCCGAGTACGCTGACGGCGGTGGCGGCGTCGTCGCAGACCACCGACAGGCCCCCTACCCGCTCGCCGTACAGCGAGAAGATTTTCGAGAACGAGTTGCTGACCAGGCACGGCACCCCGGCACGGGCCATTTCACGGATGGCGAAGGCGTCTTCGACCAGGCCTTCACCAAAGCCCTGGTAGGCGATGTCGAGGAACGGGATCAGTTGGCGCGCCTTGACCACCTCGACCACCTGCTGCCACTGGTTCTGGCTGAGGTCGACACCGGTGGGGTTGTGGCAGCACGGGTGCAGCAGCACGATGCTGTTGGCCGGCAAGGTGTTCAGGGTGGCGAGCATGCCGGCGAAGTCGACACCGCGGGTGGCGTCGTCGAAGTACGGGTAGCTGTGCACCTTGAACCCGGCGCCCTCGAAGATGGCGCGGTGGTTGTCCCAGGTCGGGTTGCTGACCCAGACTTCGGAGCCTGCGAAGTAGCGCTTGAGGAAGTCGGCGCCGACTTTCAGCGCGCCGGAACCGCCGACGGTTTGCACGGTAGCCACGCGGCCATCAGCCACGGCCGGGTGGTCGCTGCCGAACAGCAGCGCCTGGATGGCCTGGCGGTAGGCGGCCAGGCCTTCCATCGGCAGGTACAGCGAAGCTTCGTGGGGCTGGCCGGCGATGCGTTTTTCCACCGCATCGACCGCTGCCAGTTGCGGCACCACGCCGGCTTCGTCGTAATACAGGCCGATACTCAGGTTGACCTTGTCGGCGCGCGGGTCGGCCTTGAAGGTTTCCATCAGCGAAAGGATCGGGTCGCCGGCATAGGCATCGACATGTTTGAACACAGCGTGCAGCTCCTTGGAAATCAGGACAGTTCGGGAAAGCGTGCACAGAGAATACCCGCAGTGACGGCGCAGGAACATCATTGAATGTGCAAGGTGCCGGATGCGCGGGTGCAATGCCCTGTAGGAGCGGCCTTGTGTCGCGAACGGGGTGCGTAGCAGCCCCAGGACTCATGCATCATGCAAAATTGCCGGGGCCGCTACGCGCCCCTTTCGCGACACAAGGCCGCTCCTACAGGGACCGCGTTAGCCAGCCAGTTCCTTTAAATTCGCCAGCTCCTGCGCGCTCAAGGCCACGCCCTCGCGCAATGCCACCTCACGCTCACGATAACGCCGCTCGCCAGGCATACGGGTAAGCCCCGCCGCCTGCATCTGCTCCACCAGCTCGCGGCTGCGCTGGGCGAAGCGCTGGCCCTCGGCCTTGCCCGGGTCGATGACGATGATCAGTTGCCCGGTCCACGGGGTCTTGGCCCCCGGGTGGCTGGCCCAGTCGAACTCCCAGGAGAAATTGCCGCCGGTCAGCGCCGCCGCCAGCAGCTCGACCATCATCGACAGCGCCGAGCCCTTGTGCCCGCCGAACGGCAACAGCGCGCCGCCCTGCAGAATAGCCTGCGGGTCGGTGGTCGGCAGGCCCTGGGCGTCCACGCCCATGCCTTCGGGCAAGCGCTGCCCGGCACGCGCGGCAATCTGCACGTCGCCATGGGCCATGGCGCTGGTGGCCATGTCGAAGACGATCGGGTCATGCCCGGCGCAGGGCGCGGCGAAGGCGATGGGGTTGGTGCCGAACAGCGGCTGGCGCGCGCCATGGGGCACCACGCAGGTCATGCTGTTGACCACGCTCAAGGCCACCAGGCCCTCGTCGGCGAAAGGTTCTACATCCGGCCACAGCGCGGCGAAGTGGTGCGAGTTGTGAATTGCCAGCACGGCGATACCCGCCTGGCGCGCCTTGTGCACCAGTTGCTCGCGTGCCGCCGCCAGGGCTGGCTGGGCGAAGCCGCCGGCGGCGTCCACCCGCACATAGCCCGAAGCCACATCGCTGACCTGCGGCGCAGCCTCGCCATCCACCCAGCCACTGGCCAGGGTCGACACATAACCGGGGATGCGGAACACGCCATGGCTGTGGGCACCGTCGCGCTGGGCGCTGGCGCAGTTGTGGGCGAGCACGGCGGCCACCCCCTCACTGCATCCATGGCGTTGCAAGATTACCTGCAACAGCCCCTGCAATTCGGCGAACGGTACGCGCACAAGGGGGCTGGCGGAAGGTGCGGACATCTGGAGCTCCTTTTATTGGTATTGGATCGGCTACAGCACAACGCACAGGAATGTCCCGCGAATGCCTGCCATCTGTCAAAGTGTCCCGGCGCAGGCCCACGCCAATAATCACAAGGTGCTCCATGCAGCCATTCTCGCAATGCCAGACCCTCGTCCTCGGCGCCGGCATCGTCGGCGTCAGCACCGCCCTGCACCTGCAGGCCCGCGGGCGCCAGGTAACCCTGATCGACCGCGATGCGCCGGGCAGCGGCACCAGCCATGGCAACGCCGGGCTGATCGAGCGCTCAAGTGTGGTGCCCTACGCCTTCCCGCGCGAGCTGCGCACCCTGCTGCGCTACGGCCTGAACCGCCAGAGTGCGGTGCGCTATAGCGCCGCCCACCTGCCCAAAGCCGCGCCCTGGCTGCTGAACTACTGGCAACAGTCGGCACCCGCGAAGCTTGCGCGGGCGGCCGCCGACATGCTGCCCCTGGTGCAGCGCTGCGTGGAGGAACATGACCCTTTGATCGAGGCTGCCGGGCTGCAGCACCTGGTAAGCGCCAACGGCTGGATCGAGGTGTACCGCGATGCCGCGCTGTTCGCCCAGGCCAAACAAGAGGCCCTGGCGCTGGCCCAGCATGGCCTGCGCTACGAGATACTCGAGCGTGAGCAGTTGCAGGCGCGGGAACAGGGGCTGGGCGGCGCCATCGGTGGCATCCACTGGCTCGACCCGAAGAGCGTGCGCGACCCCGGCGCCCTGACCCGTGGCTACGCTGCGCTGTTCGTGCAGCGCGGCGGGCAGTTTCTGCATGGCGATGCCCGCAGCCTGCAACAAGTAGAGGGCGGCTGGCTGGTGGGCACCCAGCGCGGCCCGCTGCTGGCCCAGGAGGTGGTGGTCTGCCTGGGGCCGCAGTCCGCCGAGCTGTTCGCACCGCTGGGCTATCGCTTCCCGCTGGGGATCAAGCGCGGCTACCACATGCACTACGCCACCACCGGCGGCAGCGAGCTGCGGCATTCGGTGTGCGACCCGCAGGCCGGCTATGTGCTGGCTCCCATGGCCCGCGGGGTGCGCCTGACCACGGGTATCGAGTTTGCCGCCAGCGATGCGCCGGGCAACCAGGTTCAGCTAAAGCGCTGCGAAGCTTTGGCCCGGCAACTTTTCCCCGCCCTGGGTGAGCGCCTGGACGACCAGCCCTGGCTGGGCCGGCGCCCGTGCCTGCCGGACATGCGCCCGGTGATCGGCCCGGCACCGCAGCATGCCGGGCTGTGGTTCAACTTCGGGCATGCGCACCATGGGCTGACCCTGGGGCCGGTGAGCGGGCGGTTGCTGGCAGAGATGATTACCGGGGAACAGACCTTTACTGACCCGGCGCCTTTCAGCCCTGCTCGATTTGCATGAGCCTCATGGGCCTCATCGCCGGCAAGCCGGCTCCTACAGGGGGTACGCGTCAACCTGTAGGAGCCGGCTTGCGGCGATGAGGCAAAACCGGCCCTTCATTGCAGCCACGCAAAGACCCGACTGCGTCGTTAAATATTATTGACCTCAGCCCCTGTCAAACCCTTGTCGGCAAAGGCGCCGAACGCTCCAAGCCCCCGAAAACCGGCGCCCAACCCCACTGCCACTCGTTTGACATATCGAACGGCTCTGGCAATCTAGAGCCAAGGCCCCGACCGGAATCGCCGCAAAGGCGGGCCGGCAGTGCTCGGGGCTCCAGGCTGCACCCATGGCCCCGGCCGTGCGCCTGCACAACAACGACAGGCATGACCTGTCCCAAGGTGACATATGTCCAACAGCAACATTGGCAGCAAACAACCCACCCTGCGCAAACCCGTCGTCCTGATGACCATGGGCAGCCAGGAGCGCAAAGGCCATGACTATCAGGTCATGACCCACAAATACATCACCCCGCTGGTCGAGTTCTCCGATTGCGTTCCGGTGCTGGTGCCCACCTGCTGCGGCACTGACGACCTGGAAACCTACCTGGACATGGCCGACGGCGTGTACCTGACCGGCGCTGGCAGCAACATCGACCCGGCCCTGTATGGCCAGGAAAACCAGACCCCCGGCAAAGGCCAGGACCAGAACCGCGACCTGTTCGACATCCCGCTGGTCAAGGCTGCCCTCAAGCGCGGCCTGCCGATCTTCGGCATCTGCCGCGGCATGCAGGAAATCAACGTGGCCCTGGGCGGCGACATCTACCAGAAGGTCTACGCCGAACCTGGTTTCAACGACCACCGCGAAAACCCCGAAGACCCGGTCGAGGTGCAATACGCCCAGGTGCACGGAGTGAAAATCAAGCCAGGCAGCTGGCTGCACGACGCGCTGGGCACCGACGAAATCCGCGTCAACTCGCTGCACGGCCAGGGCCTGCGCAAGCTGGGTGCTGGCATCGAGCCGATCGCCCACGCCGAAGACGGCCTGGTCGAGGCGATCCACGCGCCGAGCATTTCGCCCTTCCTGTTCGCGGTGCAGTGGCACCCGGAGTGGCAGGCGGCGAAGAACCCCGACTCGATCAAGATGTTCCAGGCCTTCGGCGACGCGTGCCGCGCCCAGGTTCGCAAGTCCCAGGTCAAGCGCAACCAGGCCGCTTGATCATCTGAAGCTTCGTTAGCTTTGATCGCGGGGCGGCGCAAGGTCGCCCCCGTTTCCACGGTCACCCTCTGCTGGTCCCAGAACACCTCCCGTGGAAGCGGGCGGCGGGCTTGTGCCTGTCTCCGCGATCTTTTTTCCCCGCTTCAAGTCACCATTTTTCGTTTGCCTGCGCCGGCCCTATCGCCGGCAAGCCGGCTCCTACAACCGTGCTCCCCACCCAGCCAAGAGATACGATGACTTAACCGGTCGTCATTTTTCTTGCGCCTGTTCCGGCCCTATCGCCGGCAAGCCGGCTCCTACAAGGGCTACGCAATACCTGTAGGAGCCGGCTTGCCGGCGATAGGGCCAGGCCTGCCCACCCCCGCCGCTAAAAATTTCTGCTCACAGGGACTAGTCATCGTACAAGTTGTACGATAACTTACCTCCAACGCAGAACAACACCCTTCACCCAAGCGCCACAGGATGCCAACAACAATGAATCCACAAGAACTGAAATCCATCCTCTCCCACGGCCTGCTGTCCTTCCCGGTCACCGACTTCAATGCCCAGGGCGACTTCAACCAGGCTGGCTACATCAAGCGCCTGGAATGGCTCGCCCCTTACGGCGCCAGCGCCCTGTTCGCCGCCGGCGGCACCGGTGAGTTCTTCTCCCTGGCCGCCAGCGAGTACAGCCAGGTGATCAAGACCGCGGTCGACACCTGCGCCACCTCGGTACCAATTCTGGCCGGCGTCGGCGGCTCTACCCGCCAGGCCATCGAGTACGCACAAGAAGCCGAGCGCCTGGGTGCCAAGGGCCTGCTGCTGCTGCCGCACTACCTGACCGAAGCCAGCCAGGACGGTGTTGCCGCCCACGTTGAAGCGGTGTGCAAGTCGGTCAACATCGGTGTGGTGGTGTACAACCGCAACGTCTGCCGCCTGAACGCCGACCTGCTGGAAAAACTCGCCGAGCGCTGCCCGAACCTGATCGGCTACAAAGATGGCCTGGGCGACATCGAACTGATGGTGTCGATCCGTCGCCGCCTGGGTGATCGTTTCAGCTACCTGGGTGGCCTGCCTACCGCCGAGGTGTATGCTGCCGCCTACAAAGCCCTCGGTGTACCGGTGTACTCCTCGGCGGTGTTCAACTTCGTACCCAAGACCGCGATGGACTTCTACCACGCCATCGCCCGCGACGATCACGCAACCGTTGGCAAGCTGATCGACGATTTCTTCCTGCCGTACCTGGACATCCGCAACCGCAAGGCCGGCTATGCCGTGAGCATCGTCAAGGCCGGCGCCAAGATTGCCGGTTACGATGCAGGCCCGGTGCGTACCCCGCTGACCGACCTGACCGCACAAGAGTACGAGATGCTCGCCGCGCTGATGGACAAAATGGGCCCGCAAGGCCTGTAACACCCAGGACCCGCCAAGCGGTCCATCGCAGCCAGGGATGGCGCGCCACCTTTATGTGTGGGCGCCGGTACCTGCCTGCGATGGGCCGCGAAGCGGTTCCCGCGCCCTGCCCTGGCGCTGACAATACAAAGCAAGCCCGCAAAAAAAATAACTAGTGGGAGTTACCAGCATGCAAGCGAAAAAAACGCATGTGCGCTACCTGATTCTGTTGATGCTGTTCCTGGTGACCACCATCAACTACGCAGACCGCGCCACCATCGCCATTGCCGGCTCCAGCCTGCAAAAAGACCTTGGCATCGACGCCGTCACCCTCGGCTACATCTTCTCCGCATTCGGCTGGGCCTACGTGGCCGGGCAAATCCCCGGCGGCTGGCTGCTCGACCGCTTCGGTTCGAAAAACGTCTACGCCTTCAGCATCTTCACCTGGTCGCTGTTCACCCTGCTGCAAGGTTTCGTCGGCGGCCTGCCGGTGGCCTGGGCAGTCGTCACCCTGTTCACCCTGCGCTTTCTGGTCGGTTTCGCCGAAGCCCCGTCGTTCCCCGGCAACGCCCGGATCGTTGCGGCCTGGTTCCCCACGCAAGAGCGCGGCACCGCCTCGGCGATCTTCAACTCGGCGCAATACTTCGCCACTGCCCTGTTCGCCCCGATCATGGGCTGGATCGTGTTCACCTTCGGCTGGGAACACGTATTCGTGGTGATGGGCGCGCTGGGCATCGTGTTCTCGGCGGTATGGATGAAGACCATCCACAACCCGCGCCAGCACCCGCGCATCAGCGCCGATGAGCTGCAGCACATCGAGCAGAACGGCGGCCTGGTGGACATGGACCAGAAGCGTGGCAACGATGGCCCGAAATGGGGCTACATCAAGCAACTGCTGACCAGCCGCATGCTGCTGGGCGTGTACCTGGGCCAGTACTGCATCAACGCCATCACCTACTTCTTCCTCACCTGGTTCCCGGTGTACCTGGTGCAGGAACGCGGCATGACCATTCTCAAGGCAGGCTTCATCGCCTCGCTGCCGGCCATCTGCGGCTTCATCGGCGGCGTGCTGGGCGGGGTGATCTCTGACTGGCTGCTGCGCCGCGGCAACTCGCTGACCTTCTCGCGCAAGCTGCCGATCGTCTGCGGCCTGTTGCTGTCCACCACCATGGTGTTCTGCAACTATGTCGACGCTGAATGGATGGTCGTAGGCTTCATGACCCTGGCATTCTTCGGCAAGGGCATCGGCGCCCTCGGCTGGGCCGTGGTGGCCGACACCTCGCCCAAGCAGATCGCCGGCCTGTCGGGTGGCCTGTTCAACACCTTCGGCAACATCGCCTCGATCACCACGCCGATCGTCATCGGCTACATCATCAGCGCCACCGGTTCGTTCAAGTGGGCCCTGGTGTATGTCGGTGCCAACGCCTTGGTGGCAGTATTCAGCTACCTGGTAATCGTTGGCCCGATCAAGCGCATCGAGCTCAAAGACGACCCAAAGCAGGACCCGGCGCCTAGCGCCGAACTGGCAGGTTCGCGCCAGTAACCGAAATACCCCGGCGCCGCTCATCCCGGCGCCGGTGGCCGTATAAAAAGCCTGAAAGAAATGACAAGAAGGGCCTGACCATGCAGTTGATCGAACATTCCGAGTCGCCCCGCTACGTCCGCCTGCACGATGACGACAATGTCGTGGTGGTGGTCAACGACGGCGGTCTGGGCGAAGGTGCCCGTTTCGCCGACGGCCTGACCCTGGTCGAAGGCGTACCGCAAAGCCACAAGGTGGCCACTGTCGACATTCAACCCGGCGCCCCGGTGCGCCGTTACGGCCAGGTCATCGGCTACGCCCGCGAACTGCTGCGCCAGGGCAGCTGGGTCAAGGAAGATCAGCTGGACATGCCGGCCGCCCCCGAGCTCGACAGCCTGCCGCGCTGCGACGCCGTGCCCGCCGCCCTGCCACCGCTCGAAGGCTTCACCTTCGAGGGTTACCGCAACGCCGACGGCACCGTGGGTACCCGCAACATCCTCGGCATCACCACCACCGTGCAATGCGTCACCGGCGTGCTCGACCACGCGGTCAAGCGCATCCGCAGCGAACTGCTGCCCAAATACCCCAACGTCGATGACGTGGTCGCCCTGACCCACAGCTACGGCTGCGGCGTGGCGATCAACGCCCGCGACGCGTACATCCCGATCCGTACCGTGCGCAACCTGGCGCGCAACCCCAACCTGGGCGGCGAAGCGCTGGTGATCAGCCTGGGCTGCGAGAAGCTGCAGGCCGGCCAGGTGATGCACGAGGGCGACCTGTCGGTCGACCTCAGCGAGCCGTGGCTGTACCGCCTGCAGGATGCCTCGCTGGGCTTCGTCGAAATGATCGAGCAGATCATGCAACTGGCCGAAACCCGCCTGAAGAAGCTCGACCAGCGCCGCCGCGAAACCGTGCCGGCCAGCGAGTTGATTTTGGGCATGCAGTGCGGCGGCAGCGACGCCTTCAGCGGCATCACCGCCAACCCGGCGCTGGGCTATGCCGCCGACCTGCTGGTGCGCGCCGGCGCCACCGTATTGTTCTCGGAAGTGACCGAAGTACGCGACGCCATCTACATGCTCACCTCCCGCGCCGAAACCCCGGAAGTGGCCGAAGCGCTGGTGCGCGAGATGGACTGGTACGACCGCTACCTGCAGCAGGGTGCCGCCGACCGCAGCGCCAACACCACCCCCGGCAACAAGAAAGGCGGTTTGTCGAACATCGTCGAAAAATCCCTGGGATCGATCGTCAAGTCCGGCAGCGGCGCCATCCAGGGCGTGGTCGGCCCGGGCGAGCGGGTCAGCCACAAGGGTCTGATCTTCTGCGCAACGCCTGCCAGCGACTTTGTCTGCGGCACCCTGCAACTGGCCGCCGGCATGAACCTGCACGTGTTCACCACCGGCCGCGGCACCCCGTATGGCCTGGCCATGGCGCCGGTGGTCAAGGTGTGCACCCGCACCGAGCTGGCCCAGCGCTGGCCCGACCTGATCGACATCGACGCCGGGCGCATCGCCAGCGGCCGTTCGAGCATCGAGGAGCTGGGCTGGGAGCTGTTCCACTACTACCTGGACGTGGCCAGCGGCCGCAAGCAGACCTGGGCCGAAAAGCACGGGCTGCACAACGACATCACCCTGTTCAACCCGGCACCCATTACCTGATGACGATTTCCCAGTGTGTCGCGATCCCTGTGGGAGCGAGTTCACTCGCGAACACCGGCAAAGCCGGTGCCATGCACCGAGTCGCCTGTTTCGCGGGTGAACCCGCTCCCACACGGGCCAAGCGAACCTGCCCAGACAGCATTCTTCCTTCAGTGACTACAGGAGCACCCCATGCCTGACATCCTCGGCCACAACTTCATCGCCGGCCAGCGCAGCGCCGCCGGCCCGCAGCGCCTGCAGAGCCTGGACGCCACCACTGGCGAGGCCCTGCCCTACAGCTTCGTGCAAGCCACCGAGCAGGAAGTCGACCAGGCCGCCAAGGCTGCCGCCGGCGCCTTCGCCGAGTTCCGCCAGCTGGCCCCGGCGCGGCGCGCCGAATTCCTCGAAGCCATCGCCGCCGAACTGGACGAGCTGGACGACAGCTTCGTCGCCATCGTCTGCCGCGAAACCGCCCTGCCTGCTGCGCGCATTCAAGGCGAGCGCGGCCGCACCAGCGGCCAGATGCGCCTGTTCGCCCAGGTACTGCGCCGCGGCGACTACCTCGGTGCGCGCATCGACCTGGCCCTGCCAGATCGCCAGCCGCTGCCGCGCGTAGACCTGCGCCAAATGCGCATCGGTGTCGGCCCGGTGGCCGTGTTCGGTGCCAGCAACTTCCCGCTGGCCTTCTCCACCGCCGGCGGTGACACCGCCGCTGCTCTGGCCGCCGGTTGCCCGGTGGTGTTCAAGGCCCACAGCGGCCACATGGCCACCGCCGACCTGGTGGGCTGCGCCATCGTGCGCGCCGCCGAGCGTACCGGCATGCCCAAGGGTGTGTTCAACATGGTATTCGGCGGTGGCGTGGGCGAGTGGCTGGTCAAGCACCCGGCCATCCAGGCCGTCGGCTTTACCGGTTCGCTCAAAGGTGGCGACGCCCTGTGCCGCATGGCCGCCGAGCGCCCGCAACCGATCCCGGTGTTCGCCGAGATGTCCAGCATCAACCCGGTGATCGTGCTGCCGGGCGCCCTGGCCAAGCGTGGCGAAGCCATCGCCCGTGAGCTGGCAGGTTCCGTGTGCATGGGTGCCGGGCAGTTCTGCACCAACCCGGGCATGGTCATCGGCCTGCAGTCGCCGGCCTTCACTCAACTGCTGGGCGAACTGGGCCAGCACCTCGACCAGCAAGCCGGGCAAACCATGCTCAATGCCGGCGGCCTGCGCAGCTACGTTGGCGGCCTGGAGCACCTGGGCGCCCATGCCGGTATCCAGCACCTGGCCGGCCAGGCTCAGGAAGGCAGCCAGGCCCGCGCCCAGCTGTTCAAGGCTGATGCCAGCTTGCTGGTGAACGCCGACCCGCTGCTGCAGGAAGAAGTGTTCGGCCCGGCCACTGTGGCCGTTGAAGTGAAGGACAACGAGCAACTGCGCGCTGCCCTGCAGGGCCTGCGCGGCCAGCTGACCGCCACCCTGATCGGCGAGGCCGAAGACTTCGAAGCCTTCGCCTGGCTGGTGCCGCTGCTGGAGGAGAAAGTCGGGCGCATTCTGGTCAACGGCTACCCGACCGGTGTCGAGGTGTGCGAGGCGATGGTCCACGGTGGCCCGTACCCGGCCACCTCCGATGCCCGCGGCACCTCGGTGGGCACCCTGGCCATCGACCGCTTCCTGCGCCCGGTGTGCTACCAGAACTACCCGCAGGCGCTGCTGCCTGAAGCCCTGCGCGACGGCAACCCGCTGGGGCTGCGCCGCCTAGTGAACGGCCAGTGGAGCGACAAGGCGCTCTAGGCTTTGTACGAAAAGTGCCTTGATATGAAAAAGCCCCGCATAAGCGGGGCTTTTTTGTGCCTGTTGTGCCGGCCTTTTCGCGGGTAAACCCGCTCCCACAGGGGTCACCTGTTGCCTGAGGGCAGCATATAACCTGTGGCAGCAACTGTTTTGTGCTGCCTGTGCTGGCCTCATCGCCGGCAAGCCGGCTCCTACAGAAGCTGATGCAATCCCTGTGGGAGCGGGTTTACCCGCGAAGAGGCCGGCGCAGGTGTCAGACGCCCTGCGCCTCGGCCTCTTCATGGGCCTGGCGCAGGCGCTCGCGGCTGTTGCTCAGGTGCAGGCGCATGGCCATTTTCGCCCCTTCGCTGTCACGCCGAGCAATGGCTTCGAAGATCGCTTCGTGCTCGTGCATCAGCCGGCCCATGTAGTGGGCCTGGTCGTCATGGGCCAGGCGCGCAGAATTGAGCCGGGTGCGCGGGATGATGCTGGTGCCCAGGTGGTGGATGATATCGGCGAAGTAGTGGTTGCCGCTGGCCTGGGCGATGCGCAGGTGGAACTGGAAGTCCGCCGACACCGCGTCCGAAGCATGCGCCGCGCCCTCGTTGAGCTCGTCCAGCGCAGCGCGCATGCCGGCCAACTGCTCGTCGTCGCGGCGCAGTGCGGCAAGGCCTGCGGATTCGATTTCCAGGGCGATGCGCAGCTCGAGCACCGACAGCACCTCACGCAAGGTGACGATGGTCGCCGGGTCGATACGAAAACCGCCGGTGGACGGCGCATCCAGCACGAAGGTGCCGATGCCGTGGCGGGTCTCGACCTGGCCTGCAGCCTGCAGGCGCGAGATGGCCTCGCGCACCACCGTGCGGCTGACACCCTCCTCGACCATGATCTGCGATTCGGTCGGGAGCTTGTCGCCGCGCTTGAGCTGGCCGCTGCGGATGCGTTCGGTCAGCACCGTGACCAGTTCCTGCGCCAGGCTGCGGGGTTTGCGGCGGGTGCGTGGCTGTGCCTGCTGCTCTGTCATGCCCTGTACATTTGGTAGTGATAGACAGGCGTCATCATAGCGCATGCGGTTGTACGATCACATATGCAGTGTGGGCTTTTCATTTTGCACAGGCCCAACAACATCGCCCTGCGACAATCCACCACACCTGCCCTCGACGTGGCCGAATGCTAGATTCCCCGGCCATGAAACCCACCCGCCAAACCCGCACGCTGACCGCCTGGGCGCTATACGCCAGCGTGCTGTTCAGCCTGATGCTGTGCGGCCTGCACCACGGGCAAATGTCCGGCCTGAGCCTGTCTGGCCTGCAAGGCGGTTTCTGCGCACTCGACAGCAGCCACGGCCCAAGTGCAATCGACCTGGCCCCCAGCGGCAGCGACCAGCACATGGCCCAGCTCGACTGCCCGGTGTGCTCATCGTTCGCCCTGGCCGTGCCACTTGCCAGCCACGGCTGGTCGTTCAGCCAAAGCCTGGGCAAGGCGCCCTCACCCATCGTCACGCGTAGTTGGGCGCAACCGCCGCCACGCTACCTGCGCCACAGCATCAACCCTCGCGCCCCGCCACACCGGTTCCCCGCAGCAAACACCCTGGCCTGACCCCGGCAGGTGCCTCTGCGCGCCCAGGGCCAGGCTTGCCATGACCCTTGCGTGGAACCCGCACGATGATCCGCAACACCTCCCTGGTGCTCATGATGAGCGCCACCAGCAGCTGTGCCTGGGCGCAAAGCGCCCC
Organism: Pseudomonas sp. NPDC089406; assembly: GCF_044900265.1. Taxonomy (NCBI): domain Bacteria; kingdom Pseudomonadati; phylum Pseudomonadota; class Gammaproteobacteria; order Pseudomonadales; family Pseudomonadaceae; genus Pseudomonas; species Pseudomonas sp. NPDC089406. The sequence continues at coordinate 24,767 of NZ_JBJDNC010000007.1, forward strand.
AGTCGAACTGACCGCCACCACCGTCGACGGTGAACGCGAAGCGCCCTCTGGCGTGCAACTGGATACGCCGATCGAAACCGGCTCGCGCCTGGGCCTGAGCGCCCGCCAGACACCCGCCTCGGTCAGCGTCTCGGACCGCCGCGTGATCGAGCAGCGCGATGCCAAGGACACCCAGGACATCATCAACGCCATGACCGGCGTCAACGCCTCGGCCAACCCCGGTTACGGCGGCTTCGTCACCTACCGCGGCTTCACCCAGAACCAGGTGACCCAGCTGTACAACGGCATCAACCTTGGCTACAGCAGCGCCACCCGGCCGGTGGACGCCTGGGTGATCGACCGCGTCGAGTTGCTGGGCGGCCCGTCGTCGTTCCTGCACGGCGCCGGCGCCGTCGGCGGCTCGATCAACTACATCAGCAAGCTCGCCAGCCGCGACACGCAAACCGTCGACGCGCGCCTGCGCTACGCCAGCTACGACGACAGTGAATACGCCTTCGGCATCAACCAGGCACTGGCCAGCAACCCCGCCGATGCGCGCCATTTCGCCCGCCTGGACTTCAGCCACAGCCAGGGCGACGGCTATATCGACCGCAACCGGCGCGAAAGCGACACCCTGGCCTTCTCGCTGCTCAGCGACCTCACCCCGGCGCTCACCCACACCCTGGCCATCGAGTACCAGGAGGACCGCGAAGACAGCCCCTACTGGGGCTCGCCGATCCTGCCCGGGCGCAGCACCATGAAAATCGACAAAAGCCGGCGCTTCGAGAACTACAACGTCGCCGACGGGCGCTATGAACAGCGCGTGCGCTGGCTGCGCTCGATGCTCGACTACCAGGTCAGCGACAGCACCAGCCTGCACAGCACGCTGTACCAGTACGAGGCCCAGCGCGACTACCGCAACCTCGAACGCTACCGCTACAACGGCGCAGGCGACGTGGTGCGCTCCGGCCCCTACCTGCAGCGCCACCAGCAGAGCGTGCTGGGCGAGCGCATCGAGCTGCGCCACGACAATCACCTGTTCGGCCTGGCCAGCCAATGGTCGCTGGGGCTGGACTGGTCGCACATGCGCCAGAGCCTCTACCCCACCTCCGGCAACTGGAGCGACACGGTGGACCCCGAGCACTTCGACCCTGGCAGCTTCGACGACATCCCCGGGGTGAACGGCGGCTTGAAGAAGCAGCGCCGCCACGAAACCAGCAACCGCGCACTGTTCGCCGAGAACCGCCTGGAGCTGACCGACCGCCTGGCCCTGCTGACCGCGCTGCGCTACGACTACCTGGACATGCAGGTGACCAACTACGGCCCCGTCAGCGCCACCGCACCGGCTTACTTCGAACGGCGCTGGGAGCCGCTGTCCGGGCGCGCCGGCCTGACCTACACACTCACCCCATCGGCCAGCCTGTATGTGCAGTACAGCACCGCCGCCGACCTGCCCGCCGGCTCCCTGGCGGCGGCCACCTACTCCAACGTCGGCCTGTTCGATTTGTCCAAGGGCGAGCAGTGGGAGGCCGGCAGCAAGTTCGACTTCCTCGACGGCCGTGGCGCGGGCACCGTCGCGCTGTACCGCATCGTGCGCAAGGACTTTGCCGTGGCCGATACCAGCAACCCCAACCAGAGCGTGCAGGCCGGCCAGCAGACGTCGCGCGGTCTCGAACTGGCCGGGCGTCTGCAGGTCACGCCAAAGCTGCTGGCCGAGGCCAACTACGCCTACGTCCAGGCCCGTTACGATGCCTTCAACGAGGCGGTCAACGGCGTGTCGGTGTCGCGCAAGGGCAATGCCCCGGTGAACGTGCCGGCCAATGTCGGCAACCTGTGGCTGACCTATAGCTTCACGACTGATTGGTCGGCCGGGGTCGATGCGCGCTACGTCGATTCGGTCTACGCCGACAACGCCAACACCCTGAAAGCCCCGGCCTATACCCTGTTCGGCGCCTTTGCCCGCTACCGCCTGGACAGCCACACCACGCTCACCGCGCGGGTGCGCAACCTCACCGACCAGGTGTATGCCAAGCAGGCCTACAACACCCAGTACTACATGGGTGCGCCACGGACCTTCGAAGTGGCGATGGACCTGCGGTTCTGACCGATCCTTTGGTTTGGCGCTGACGCGTGCCTGGCACCGGCTGCGCCGGTGTTCGCCGGCAAGCCGGCTCCTACAGGTACCGCGCCGAGTTCGGGCTTGGCGCGATCCCTGTAGCGAACACCGGCGCAGCCGGTGCCACGCCGCGCGGCGTTCACTCACAGGTTGCCGTCGGCGTGCACATTCGTTCCAGACCTGCCCGCCAAGCTGGGTTAAGGTAGTCACTTTCCACCTACGACACCCGCCGCCATGAGCCACTGGATCGACCTCAGACAGGACGCCGACACCGGCATCGAGTCGGTCCGCGCGCATTTCACCGGCCATGCCTACGACCCGCACTGGCACGACAGCTTCCTGGTCGGTGTCACCGAGCAAGGCGTGCAGCAGTTCAACTGCCGCCGGGTGCGCCACCAGAGCACACCCGGCCAGGTGTTCCTGCTCGAGCCTGGCGACCTGCACGACGGCCTGGCGCCCACCGACGAAGGCTTCACCTACTCCACCCTGTACCTCGACGCGCTGTGGCTTGAGGCCGAACTGCGTGCGCTGTTCGAGCACGCCCCCTCAGGCGCGTTGCCCAGCTTCGCCGCCACCCTGCACTGCGATGCGCGGTTGGCCGGGGCGACGGTGCGCGCCTTCCAGTCGGTGCACCAGCAAGAGCTGCGCATCGTTCGCCAGACCGCGCTGGACGACCTGCTGGCCTGCCTCACCGGCCACCTGCAGTGGCGCAAACGCCTGGACCCGGACCCACGCCTGCCGCTGACCGCCCAGGTGGCCCGCGACTACCTGCATGCGCACCTGGACCAGGACATCGGCCTGGAAGACCTGGCGCGGGTGTGCGGTGTCGATCGCTTTCGCCTGACCCGGGCCTTCAAGGCCGCGTTCGGCCTGGCACCGCACGCCTACCTGATCCAGCTGCGCCTGGCCCGGGCACGGCAGTTGCTGGCCCGCGGCCAGACGCCGTCGCAGGTGGCCATGGCCCTGGGCTTTGCCGACCAGAGCCACCTGGGGCGCTGGTTCCGCCGGGCGTTCCGGCTGACCCCGGCGGACTACCGCAGGCGCTGCTCAAACCTTCCAGACTGAGCCGGCGGCACCGGCCAACATGGCGCTTCGATCCATCGGAGCCTTGACCATGTCGCACACCTTGCTGCCCTTTTTGTTGTTCGCCCTTGCCTCAAGCATCAGTCCCGGGCCGACCAACCTGCTGATCCTCGCCCAGGGAGCCCACCACGGCCTGCGTGCCAGCCTGGCGCCAATGCTGGCCGCCTGCGGCGCGGCGGCGGCCATCGTGCTGCTGGTGGGGCTGGGCCTGGGCGAAGTGCTGTTGCGCCACCCGCTGGCCCAACAACTGATGAGCTGGGCCGGGGTGCTGTGGCTCAGCTGGCTGGCCTGGCGCATGCTGCGCGCCGCCGGCGAGCCGCTGCAGACGGGCAATGCCGGTGGCTTCAGCGCCTGGAGCGCGGCCACCTTGCAACTGGTCAACCCCAAGGTGTGGCTGATGGCGGTGGCGGTGATCGGCGTGTTCGCCACCCCGCTGCTGCCGGTGTGGCGCCTGGCGCTGGTGTTTCTGCTGGTGGCGGTGCCGTGCATGGCGGTGTGGGCCTTGCTCGGGGCCGGCAGCGCCCGCTGGCTGCGTTCGTCCAGGGCGCTGCGGCTGTTCAACCAGAGCCTGGCGGGGGTTCTGCTGGTGTCGGCGTGGTCGGCGCTGCTGGTGTAGCGCGGGCCTCGTCGTGCAGCCACTGGCGGAACGCCTTGACCTTGGCCAGCGCTGCGCATTCCGGGCGATAGACCACGTAGTAGGCCTGGGTCAGCGGGCAGTCCAGCCCCTTGTCGGCGAACGGGCGGATCAGTCGCCCGGCCGCCAGGTCGTCACGCACCATCACGCTGCGCGCCAGGGCCAGGCCCTGGCCCTCCATGGCCGCCTGCAACACCGCCGCAGAATTGTTGATGCGCAACCCGGCGCTGGCCTTGATCGCGGTATGGCCGGAGGCATCCAGCCACATGCGCCAGGTGGGGTAGTCGGGGGAGTCGGCCATCGACAAGTCGTGGATCAAGGTGCTCGCGGCCAGCGTCTCAGGGCTCAGCATGCCGCCCACAAGCCCCGGAAAACCCGGCGCACAGACCGGGAACATGACCTCGTCGAGCAGGTGCTCGGCCACCAGCCCCGGCCATTTGCCGGCGCCGTAGCGCACCCCCACGTCGATGCGTTCGGCGTGAAAGTCCACCGGGCGGGCGTTGGTATCAAGCAGCACATCCAGCTCCGGGCAGGCCTGCTGAAAACGTTCGATGCGCGGTAGCAGCCACTTGGAGGCGAACGCCGGGCTGACGCTGACGGTAAGGCCGGTGCGCGCCCCTGCCTCCTTGAGCCGGGCCAGGCCCAGGGTCAGGCGGTCGAAGCCGTCGCGGATATCGGGCAGTGCCGCACGCGCGGCGTCGGTCAGTTCCAGGCGTGCCGAACCGCTGCCGGCGCGGGTGAACAAGGCGGTGCCCAGCCAGTTTTCCAGGTTGCGTACCTGCTGGCCGACGGCTGCCGGGGTGACGTTCAGCTCCTGGGCCGCGGCCGAGAAACTGCGGTGCCGCGCGGCGGCTTCGAAGGCGCGCAGGGCGTTGAGGTAGGCTGGGGTGGTCATGGCTAGATTTTCTTTTCCGTGCTTTTAGCAGCCAGCACAGATTGCGCCTTGAAAAGCCATGAAACAAGATAGTTTTTCTAGGCTGACTCACGTGGGAGCGGGCTTGCCCCGCGATGAGGCCAGCAGCAATCAGGTTGGTTGCAGGCCCGCCCCCATCGCGGGGCAAGCCCGCTCCCATAGAATTCCCCACAGTGACGCTTCCCAGTACACTCCCCGACCTGAACCGTGCCCAAGGCCCCTACCCCATGCTTGTTCTGCGTAAACACCTGCTGCCCCTGCTGCTGCTCACCGCCCTGACCGCCTGCGACCAGAAACCCAGCCGCGAACAACAGATCGTCGCCAGCCTGCCGTTGCAGGAAGCCTACGACCACAACATCGAGCGCATGGCCAAGCTGCTGGCCATGACCCACCGCCAGGTCCCGGAAGAACAGATTCGCGAAGTGCTGCGCAAGCACCTCACCGTCGAGGACCAGCGCCAGGACCTGTACCGCCTGTACAGCGAGAAAAACTTCAACGACCAGGAGTTCGCCCTGATCATCGAGGCCACCCGCGACCCGGCCAAGGCCAAGGCACTTGAAGACACCGACGAAGGCAAACGCCTGGGCGAGAAGCTCACCGGGCTGATGCGCGAAAGCGCCAACGACCCGAAGGTGCAGGCCATCGTCGAGCAGCGCATGCGTGAGGTAAACGTCGAGCTCGAAGGTATGGACCAGGCCCGCTGAAACAGCCCTGGCGCATCAACCCGGCAGTTGCCCAGGCATCGTCAAGCGGCTGACCACACCGCCAGCTCGTAGCCGTCCGGGTCGATGAAGTGAAAGCGCCGCCCGCCCGGGAAGGCGAACACGGCCCGGCTGATGCGCGCCCCTGCCGCTTCGACGCGGCGCTGGGTTGCAGCCAGGTCGTCGGCATACACAATGACCAGCGGCCCGCCCGGGCGCACCGGCTCGCCGGTGGTGAACCCGCCGGTGAGGCGGCCGTCGCTGAATTCGCTGTAGGTCGGCCCGTAGTCGGTGAAGGCCCAGCCGAATACCTGACCGTAGAACGCCTTGCTACGGGCGATATCAGCCACGTTGAACTCGATGTTGTCGACCTGGCGGTCCTTGCCTCGCATGCCCATGGCGGCCTCCTTGCACTGAATGAAACCGCGAGCATAGAACAAAACCGCTCTGGCACGGCACCTGCGCGTGACTTGTAACAAGCCTTGTCTTAAAACTGTCATGTTGCGGTCATAGGATTGACCTCGATCTGACATTTTTCATCAGGGATGACCAAACCATGCGTCGCGTCGTGTTCAACCAGAAAGGTGGTGTCGGCAAGTCCAGTATCGCCTGCAACCTTGCCGCTGCCAGTGCCGCCGAGGGCTATCGCACCCTGCTGGTGGACCTCGACCCGCAGGCCAACGCCACCTACTACCTCACCGGTTTCACCGGCGAGGCGATACCGTCCGGTATTGCCGACTTCTTCCGCCAGACCCTGGCGCCCAACCCGGCCACCGGCAAGAAGCACCGCGTGGCGATCACCGAAACCCGCTACGCCAACCTGCACCTGGTCACCGCCAGCCCCGACCTTGCCGACCTGCAGGGCAAACTGGAAAGCAAGTACAAGATCAACAAGCTGCGCAAGCTGCTGGTGGAGCTGTCGGCGGACTACGAGCGGATCTACATCGACACCCCGCCGGCGCTGAATTTCTACACCTTCAGCGCGCTGGTGGCGGCCGAGCGGCTGCTCATCCCCTACGACTGCGACAGCTTCTCGCGCCAGGCGCTGCATGCGGTGATGGCCGAAGTGGAAGAACTGCGCCAGGACCACAACGCAGCGTTGCAGGTTGAGGGGGTGGTGGTGAACCAGTTCGCCGGCCGCACCGCCCTGCACCAGACCCTGGTGGAGCAGTTGCGTGGCGAGGGGCTGCCGGTGCTGCCGGTGTACCTGAGCAGTTCGATCAAGATGCGCGAGTCGCACGAGGCGGCGGTGCCGCTGGTGCACCTGGCGCCGAAGCACCGGCTGACGCAGGAGTTCGTCGAGTTGCTGGATGTGCTGGAGCGGGTGGCCTAGGCCGGCAGGAAAACGCCCTGTAGGAGCAACTGTCTTGCTGAAAATCTAGAAGCGGGAGTGATTCCTGTGGGAGCGGCTTTAGCCGCGAAGCAGGCAGCGCGGTGGCTGGCACCGGCTTTGCCGGTGTTCGCGGTGGTCCGGCACTCCGGCAAGCCCGCTCCCACAGGATCGTGCAAAGCCTGAATCCAGCGCTGCACCTGTAGGAGCGGCCTTGTGTCGCGAAAGGGCTGCATAGCAGCCCCAGGATTTGCGCATCATGCAAGATCGCCGGGGCCGCTTTGCGGCCCTTTCGCGACACAAGGCCGCTCCTACAGGTTACGTACAGGCCGCCCCTTCAGCGCAGCAACGCCTGGATCTGCTCGTGCAGGGTGTCGAGGTCGAACGGTTTGGCCAGGATCGGCGCGCGGCGGGCGATGGGGCTGCCGGACTCGAGGATCTCGGCCGGGTAGCCGCTGATGAAGATCACTTTCAAATCCGGGCGCAGCTTCACCGCAGGCTCGGCGATCTCCACCCCGGAAATACCGCCCGGCAGGCGAAAATCGGTGACCATCAGGTCCAGGTGCGGCTTGCTGGCCAGGATCGCGAACGCCTCTTCGCCGTCCTCGGCCACCAGCACGTGGTAACCCTCGCCGGCCAGGTAATCGCGCAGAATCATGCGAATGGCCGGTTCGTCCTCGACCACCAACACCACATCTTGTGCATCTTCACTCATGACAACGCCTTCAAATTCAACAGGATGGCTATCAGACCCCAGGCCTACGCAGAGGTTGCCTGCGTCTGGTCGCTTTGTTGCACCACCACCGGCAGCGGCAGGTACACGCTGAACGTGGCGCCCTGCCCTGCGGCGCTGTGCACCTCGATGCGCCCGCCGTGGGCCAGCACGATCTGCTCGGAAATATACAGCCCCAACCCCAACCCGCCACTGGCTTGCTGGGCAGCGACGCGCTCGAACTGCTGGAAGATGCGCCGCTGGTTCTGGCTGTCGATGCCGATGCCGGCGTCCTGCACCTGCACGCAGGCCATGGCGCCTTCCTCGAACACCCGCACCTGCACCGGCTTGCGCTCGCCGTAGCGCAAGGCATTGGACAGCAAGTTGGCCAGCACCTGCTCAATGCGAAACTCGTCCCACTCCCCTTGCAGCGCCTGGCAGTGCTCCAGCTCGATATAGGTGTCCAGCGCGTCGGCCTGGGCGGCGAAGTTTTCCACCAGGCCGTTGACCAGAGCGACCAAATCGAAGGCCTTGGGCCGGATCGACAGCTTGCCGGTGCGGATGCGCGATACGTCGAGCATGTCCTCGACCAGGCGGATCAGGCTGTTGATCTGCCGCTCATCACGCTCGACCATGGCCTTGAGCTTGTCTTCGCTGAACGCTGCCAGGTTGCCGCGGTTCAGGTGCATGCGCCGCAGCTGGGCTTCGAGGATCAAGCCATTGAGCGGGGTGCGCACTTCGTGGGAGACGATCGACATGAAGTCGTCGCGCATGCGTACCGCGCGCTCCAGCTCGCCGCGCGCCACCTGCAACTGGCCCAGCAACTGCTCCTGCTCGGCGCGGCTGCTTTCCAGCGCCTGCAACTGGCGGTCGAGGGCCTTGCGCTGGCAGAACAGGTCGACGAACACCGACACCTTGCTTTTCACCGCCAGGGTATCCAACGGTTTGTGCAAGAAGTCCACCGCGCCGCTTTCGTAGCCCTTGAACGCGTAGTTCATCTCGCGCCCGGCGGCGCTGACGAAGACGATGGGGATGCTGCGGGTCTTTACCATGCCGCGCATCAGCTCGGCCAGCTCGAAACCGTTCATGCCCGGCATCTGCACGTCGAGAATGGCCAGGGCGAACTCGTGTTCGAGTAACAGCGCCAGCGCCTGTTCCGCCGACTGGGCCGGGTACACCTCGCGGTCCGGGCCCTGGATCAGGGCGTCGAGGGCCAGCAGGTTCTCCGGCAGGTCGTCGACGATCAGCAGTTTGGCGATTGTTTGGCTTGGCATGCACTGGGTTCCAGGGTGGCGAGCAACTGCCCGATACCGCTCAGGGAAAGAATATGGTCGGGATTGTGCAGGGCCAGTGCGGCCTCCGGCATCAGCGCGACCTGTGCGTCACGGGGGTCCTGGACCACGGTCCGGCCCCCGTTTTGTTTGATCTGCAAAAGGCCCCGGGCACCGTCTTCATTGGCCCCGGTCAGCAACACGCCGAGCAGGCCGGCGCCGTAGGTGTCGGCGGCTGACTCGAACAGATAATCGATGGCCGGGCGCGAGAAATGCACCGGTTCCTCCTGGCTGAGCGAAAGCGTGAAGTCCCGCTCCACCGACAAGTGATAACCAGGCCCGGCCACATAGACCACGCCATCCTCGATACGTGCCTTGTCCTGCGCTTCGCGCACCGGGCGCTGCAGGCGCCGCTGCAACACTTCAGCGAGCTGGCTGTGGCGATGGTCAGGCAGGTGCAGCACGCACAACACCGGCAGCCTGAAGCTGTCGGGCAGCGCGCCGAGCACGCTGAACAGCGCGGTAACGCCGCCCGCCGAGGCGCCGATAACCACTGCGCGCAGGCCGCTCATGATTTGCGGTAGATCCGTTCGGGTTTTACCAACGGCTCGAAGCGCTCGCCGTAGGCCGAAAAGTCCACCGATTCCTTGCTGCCCAACACCAGAAAGCCGCGGTGGCACAGCGACTCATGGAACAGCCCCAGGGCGCGGTCCTGCAGGTTCTTGTTGAAGTAGATGAGCACGTTGCGGCACGACACCAGCTGGGTTTCGGAGAACACGCTGTCGGTGGCCAGGCTGTGGTCGGCGAAGGTCACGTTGTCGCGCAGGCTGCTGTCCATGATGGCGTTGCCGTAGGCGGCGGTGTAGTACTCGGCAAAATCCCGGCGCCCGCCGGCCTTGCGGTAGTTGTCTTCGTACTCGCGCATGCTTTGCATCGAGTAGATGCCCTGCTTGGCGCGCTCCAGCGAATGCGGGTTGATGTCGGTGGCGTAGATGATGGTGCGCTCCAGCAGCCCTTCCTCGCGCAGCAGGATGGCCATGGAGTACACCTCCTCGCCGGTGCTGCAGCCGGCGATCCACACCTTGATCGACGGCCAGGTGCGCAGCAGCGGCACCACTTCCTCGCGCAGCGCCAGAAAATGCCCGGGGTCGCGGAACATCTCGCTGACCGGGATCGTCAGGTACTGCAGCAGCTCCATGAACATGCCCGGGTCGTGCAGCACGCGCTCCTGCAGCGCGGTTACCGTGCGGCAATCGAACTGGCGCAGCGCATGCAGGATGCGGCGCTTGATCGAAGCGCCGGAGTAGTCGCGAAAATCGTAGCTGTACTTGAGGTAGATGGCCTCGATCAGCAAGCGGATCTCGATGTCGGTGTTGCGTTCACTGGTCAAGATGTCAAATTCGCTCCAATTGCGGCAGCCACACGCGAATCAACGAGAACAGGCGGTCCAGGTCGATCGGTTTGGCCAGGTAGTCGTTGGCGCCGGCCTGCAGGCAGCGCTGCTGGTCGTCCTTCATCGCCTTGGCGGTGACGGCGATGATCGGCAGCTTGCGCCAGCGCGGCTGCTGGCGGATCAGCCGGGTGGCTTCGTAGCCGTCCATTTCCGGCATCATCACGTCCATCAGCACCAGGTCGATGTCGTCGTTGGCTTCCAGCGCCTCGATGGCCTCGCGCCCGTTGCGGCCGATCTCGACGATCGCGCCCTTGTGCTCCAGGGCACTGGTGAGGGCGAAGATGTTGCGCACATCGTCGTCCACCAGCAGGATCTTGCGCCCTTCGAACACCTTGTCGCGGCTGCGCGCGGTCTTGAGCATGCGCTGGCGCTCGTTGGACAACTGCGCCTCGACCTTGTGCAGGAACAGTGTGACCTCGTCGAGCAGGCGCTCCGGCGAGCGGGCGCCCTTGATGATGATCGAGCGCGAGTACTTGAGCAGGTCGGCTTCTTCTTCGCGGGTGAGATTGCGCCCGGTGTAGACGATCACCGGCGGGAAGCTGCGGATGTCCTCGGCGGTCATGCGCTTGAGCAGCTCGTTGCCGAGCATGTCGGGCAGCTTGAGGTCGATGATCATGCAGTCGTAGATGTTGTCGCGCAAAAGCTCCAGGGCGTCCTGGGCCATGGCCACGGCGGTGATCTCGACGTCGTCGTCGCCGATCAGGCGGGCGATGCTCTCGCGCTGCAGGTCGTCGTCTTCCACCAGCAGGATGTGCTTGAGCTTTTGCGTGAGCTTGGCCTCAAGGCGTGCGAACACCTCCTTGAGCTCCTCGCGGCTGGTGGGTTTGACCGCGTAACCCACCGCGCCCATGTGCATGGCCGCCTCGACGCGGTCTTCCACCGAAATGATATGCACCGGAATGTGCCGGGTGCCGGCCTGCTCTTTCAGGCGCTGCAGCACGGTCAGCCCGGAATGGTCGGGCAGGCGCATGTCCAGCAGGATGGCATCGGGCAGGTACTGCGCGGCCAGCTCGAAGCCTTCGTCGGCGGCCTGGGCCACCAGGCAGCTGTAGCCCAGCTCGTGGGCCAGGTCGAACAGAATGCGGGCGAAGTTGGGCTCGTCCTCGATCACCAGGATGCAGCGGTTGCTGAACGGCGCCAGCTCGCGGTCGTCGGTGAACGCCGGGGCCGGCCGCTCGTGGCGTGCCGGGGCGGCGACCTTGGGTGCCGGCGGCAGGCTGTCCACCGCCGGGCGCAGGCTGAGCACCTCGCTGGCTTCGCCGCTGGCCTCGTAGCGCTCGGGCAGGATCAGGCTGAACACGCTGCCCTGGCCCGGGCTGCTGTCGACGTTGATCTGCCCGCCCAACAGGTGCGCCAGGTCGCGGGAAATCGACAGCCCCAGGCCGGTGCCGCCGTAACGGCGGTTGCTGGTGCCGTCCACCTGGTGGAAGGCGCCGAACACCGCCTGGTGCTGGTCGGCGGCAATGCCGATACCGGTGTCGCGCACGGCGAAGACGATGCCATGGCCCACCTGGTGGCTGATGTGCAGGCTGACCTGGCCGCGCTCGGTGAACTTGATGGCGTTGGACAACAGGTTCTTGAGGATCTGCTCCAGGCGCTGGCGGTCGGTGTACAGGGTGGCCGGCAGCGGGTGCTCCAGCTGCACGGCAAAGTTCAGGCCCTTGTCCTGGGCCAGCGGCAGGAACATGCCCTGAAGCCCCGCTACCAGGCGCTCCAGCGGCGTGGTTTCGGGGCGCACCTCGAGCTTGCCGGCCTCGACCTTGGCGATGTCGAGGATGTCGTTGATCAGGTTGAGCAAGTCGTTGCCGGCCGAGTAAATCGACTCGGCGAACTTGACCTGCTCGGCGCTGAGGTTGCCCTCGCCGTTTTCGGCCAGCAGCTTGGCCAGGATCAGCGAGCTGTTGAGCGGCGTGCGCAGCTCGTGGGACATGTTGGCGAGGAACTCGGACTTGTACTTGCTGGAGCGCTGCAGGTCGTCGGCGCGGGCCTGAAGCTCTACCTGGGCGTTGTTCAGCTCGCTGTTCTTGCGGTCCAGGGCGTCGGTGCGCTCGGCCAGTTGCTCGTTGGTCTGCTCAAGCTCGGCCTGCTGGGTTTCCAGGTAGGCCTGGGATTCCTTGAGCACCCGGGACTGTTCTTCAAGTTCTTCGTTGGCGGTCTTGAGCTCTTCCTGCTGTACCTGCAGCTCTTCGTTGAGCTGCTGGGTTTCGGCCAGCACTTCTTGCAGGCGCTGGCGGTAGCGGGCGCTCTCGATGGAAAGACCCACGTTCTCGGCCACACGCTCCATCAACTCGACGTCACGTTCCTGCAGCGGGCGCAAAAAGCCAAGTTCGAGCACGCCATTGATGCGCCCGTCTTCCTTGGCCGGCACCAGCAAACCGCTGCGCGGCAGCCCGCTGCCCAGGCCCGAGCTCAGGCGATAGTAGTCCTCGGGCAGGTCGTCCAGGCGCAGCAGGCGGCCCTGGATGGCGGCCTGGCCCAACAGGCCGGCATGCTCGCCCAGCTTCTGCTCGCGGGCCTGATGCTCGGTGTCCAGGCCATAGCTGGCCACCCGCACCAGTTTGCCGTGCTCATCGTGCACATACAGGGCACCGACCACACTGCCCAGGTAACCGGCAAAAAACCGCAGGATGTTGTCGCCGAGCATCGGCAGGGTCAGTTGGCCCAGTACCTGTTCGGCCAGCTGGGTCTGCCCGGCGCGCAGCCAGGCCTGGTGTTCCAGGCGCTCGGCGGCGCGTTGCTGGGCCTGCAGGTTGTCGACATAGCTGTTGGACAACGACAGCAGGTCGCGCCGGCCCAGGTAGGCCAGCAACGCGCTGAGGGTGACGATGAACAGCACGAACACGGTGATGGCAGTTACCGTGACCGTGCTGACCGTTTCATTGCGCGCCATGCGCAGTTGCTGCTCGGAGCTGACGAAGGCGTCGAACTCCTTGCGGATCTCGTCGGTGATGCGCTTGCCGCGGCCGTTGCCGATGGCTTCCTGGTAACCGGCCTGGCTGCGGCGCAGCTTGATCATCTCGCCGCCGAAGTCGTTCCAGGCGCGCTGCAGGGCAATCAGCCGGTCGATGCGGTCCACCTGCGGCGGGTTGTCGATGACCAGCTCGCGCAGGCTGTCGAGGCTGCTGAAAATGCGCGGCTTGGCCACCTCGTAGGGGTCGAGGAAGCGCTCATCGCCGGTCAGCAGAAAGCCGCGCATGCCGGTTTCCATGTCAATCGACAGCTTGACCGTCTCGTTGGCATTGCCGATTACCCGGTCGGTGTGCTCGACCCACTGCATGGCCGACAGCAGGTAGTTGATCACCGCGACAAAGGCCACGGCCCCCAGAAGCCCCACTCCCAGGGGCAGGCCGACGTTGCGGCTGAGCAGCTTGCGAAAGCTGCGTTGATCCATCGAGGCTGCTTGAATCATTGGATTGAGGCCCGAGCGAGAAAGTCCATGAACAGTGTTGGCGGCTACGTCTTGTGTGAATCGCCCTGCGCCACACCGGCCGGTGAATACAGCGAGTTTAACCAGCTTTGGCGGTACTGGCAGGGCATTTAGCCAGTATTTGAAGGCACTGTGCGCCAATCGTTCCATCTATTTGCGTGGGCCGGTAAGCTTGGGAACTTCTGCCAGGGCCCCGAGCACAGAGTAGAGACAACCCACTGAAACAGGACCCTTGCCATGCACCTTCTGGTAGTCGAAGACGACGACATCGTCCGCATGCTGATGGTCGAAGTGCTCGACGAACTGGGCTACTCGGCCATCGAGGCAGACAGCGCCTCGGCAGCGCTGACCATTCTGCAGGACCCCCAGCAACCGCTGGCGCTGTTGATGACCGATGTCGGCCTGCCCGACATGCGCGGCGAAGAGCTGGCCGCCAAGGCCCGTGAGCTGCGGCCCTTGCTGCCGGTGCTGTTTGCCAGCGGCTACGCCGAGAACGTGGTGGTGCCCGAGGGCATGCACATGATCGGCAAGCCATTTGGCATCGACCAGCTGCGCGACAAGGTGGTGCAGATTCTCGGCACGCCTTGAGCCCACGCTTGCGTGTTTAAATAAGGCCTTCTTTCCAGCAAGGCCCTCCCCATGCCCCACCTACTGGCCATCGGCCTCAGCTGGCCCGCGCCGCAAGCCTGCAGCGCGGGGCGGCACCTTTTGCACATCCTCGAGCAATTTCGCCGCCACGGCTGGCGGGTGACCTTCGCCTGCCCGGGCCCCCCTGGCGAGCACAAGGCCGACCTGACAGCGCTGGGCATCGACGAACACATCATGGCCAGCGACGACTGCGCCTTCGCCGCAGCCGATGCGGTGCTGTTCGACGGCTACCACAGCGAGGAGCGTTATGGCCGGCAACTGCGCCAGCAGCAGCCCGGGGCGTTGAACCTGCTGCTGACCTGCGGCCTTGAGAGCCTGCGCGATGCCCGCCAGCAACTGCTGCGTCGGCGCCTGGTCGAGGGCCTGGACCCAAACGATTTTCGCGCCCTGTTCGCCACCCCGGGGCCCGAGCTCTACCGGCAAATGGCCGCAGCCCCGCTGGCCCTGCGCGAGCTGGCGGCGCTGTGGCGTTGCGACCTGGCGTTGGTTGCCTCGGACGCCGAGCTGGACCTGCTGGTAAACGGTTTCGGGGTGCCGGACTACCTGCTGCACCATTGCCCGCCCGTGGCCGAGCCGTTAACGATGCTGCGAACCTACGCCGAGCGCGCGCACTTCATAACCCTGGGCAACCTGAGCCAGCCGGCCAATATCGACGCGCTGCTGTGGATTCGCCACAACCTGTGGCCGATGCTGCGCCGGCGCTTGCCGGATGCGCAGTTGCATATCCATGGCGCCAACCCGTCGGCCAAGGTGCAAGCGCTGCATGCGCCGGACGAGGGCCTTCACTTCAAGGGCTGGGTGGCCGACAGCGATGCGGCCATGGCCGGCGCCCGGGTGTGCCTGGCGCCGCTGCGCTCGGGTGCGGGGGTCAAGGGGCAACTGCTCGATGCCCTGCGCTGTGGCACCCCGAGCGTGACCACAGCGATTGGTACCGAGGGCATGCAGGGGCAGCAACCCTGGCCGGGGCGTGTGGAGGGGACTGCCGAGGCGCTGGCCAAGGCCGCTGTCGAGCTGTACAGCGATGAAGCCGCCTGGAAACGGGCGCAGGACGCCTGCGCACCGCTGCTGCGCCTGCGCTTTGACCCTAAGCGCCACGGTAGTGAGCTGGTCGGGCGGGTGGAGCACAGCCTGGGGCAGCTTGATGAGCTGCGGCTGTTCAATTTTACCGGGGCGATGTTGCGTCAACTGGTTCAATTCTGAACATGTGGGAAGCGGCCTTGTGTCGCGATGGGCTGCGCAGCAGCCCCGGCAGTTTTTGCATGAAGTCGAAATCCTGGGGCTGCTGCGCAGCCCATCGCGACACAAGGCCGCTTCCCACATGGATCGCATAAGCCTCGGGACCACCGTCCTCACCCCTCACGCCGCAACAGGTAGGTATCCATGATCCAGCCCTTGCGTCGCCGCGCCTGTTCACGCACTTCGAGAATCCGCGCCTTGACCGCCTGCAATGGCCCGGCAATCAGCACTTCATCTGCCGTCCCCAGGTAGGCGCCCCAGTAGATGTGCAGGCCCGGGTCGTCCAACGCTGCAAACGCACACTGCCCATCGAGCATCACCACCAGGTTGTCCACCCGCCCCTGCTCGGCCAGGCGCCTGCCCGGCAACAGGGTCAAGGGCTCGCCGATCCGGTTGAGCGGCACCTGATGCCGTGCGGCCAGCGCCTGCACGCTGCTGATGCCGGGGATCACCGTCAGCGCCAGGGCCACGCCACGGGCGCGTACCAGGTCAAGAATGCGCAGGGTGCTGTCATACAGCCCCGGCTCCCCCCATAGCAGGAAGGCGCCAATGTCGCCGGTCCCCAGTTCATCCTCGATCAGGCGGGCATACAGGGCGGCGCGCTGCTGGTGCCAGGCGTGCACCGCACCGGCGTAGTCCTGGGCGTCGGCATCGCGCCGGGGGTCGTCAACCTGCACCAGGCGATAACCGCCTTCCGGCAGGTAGCGGGCCAGGATGGCCTTGCGCAGCTGTACCAGTTCGTCCCGGGCGGTGCCCTTGTCGAGCACGAAGAACACCGTGGCCCGCTGCATGGCCTCGACGGCCTCAAAGGTGACCTGCCGCGGGTCGCCCGGGCCGATGCCGATCAACAGCAGTTGTTTCATGGGCTGCCCTGCCTGTTTTTTGGGGGCCTTCAAGGGCCCTATCGCCGGCAAGCCGGCACAGGAGGTCGCGTTCCCCTGTAGGAGCCGGCTTGCCGGCGATGGGGCCGTCACAGGCTAAATGCTTGCTCAGAATACCGAGAAGTTATAGCTGACGATCACCCGGGTCTCGTCCATGTCCCGCGCCCATTTTTCGTAGTTGCTACGGTAGGTGGAGTTACGCAGGCGCACGCTGACATCCTTGAAGGTGCCGCTTTGCACCTGGTACTTGAGCTCGCTGTCGCGTTCCCACTCCTTGCCCTCGGCGCTGCTGCCCGGCACCTTGATGCTGTCGCCATTGATGTAGCGGGTGAAGAAGCTCAGGCCCGGCACGCCGAGTGCCTTGAAGTCATAGTCGTAACGCAGCTGCCAGGAGCGCTCCTGGGCCGCCGCGAAGTCGTTGACCTGGGCATAGTTGACCAAATAGGGATTGGTGCCGTCGAGGTACGGCATGGCGCTATCGCCATACATGCGCTGCCAACCGGCACTGACCTTGTGGCCGCCCAGGCTGTAGCCGAGCATGCCGCTGAAGGCGCGGTGGTCGATTTCACCGGCACGCGCATTGCCGATGTCGTCGCTCTTGATCAGCCGCAGGTCTGCCGACAGCGTACCCACCTGCAGCGGCTGGCTGGCCACCAGGCCAAGGAAGTGCTGGCGGTAGATGTTTTCCAGCTTCGACACCTGGTACTGGGCGCTGATACGGTCATTGATGCGGTAATCGATACCGCCCAGGTCAAAGTGATCGGCTTCGATATCGCAGGCATAGCGCTTGTTCTTGCAATGCACGCGAATATCCTGGCGGTCGGTGGAGTCCCGCGCGGTGTACTGGTTAAGGCGCGCCAGGGTGAACTTGAGGTCGCGCACCTCTTCAGAGGTCAGCCAGGCACCATGGAACATAGTCGGCAACAGGCGGCCATCGTTGTACTTGAGCAACGGTACATCGGGCATCACCGAGCCGTACTTGAGCACGGTCTGCGACACTTTCACCTTGCCGGCAATACCCACCTTGGCGTACTGGTCGGCGGAATGGCGCGGGTCATGCCCTGAAGAAGGCAGTAAGCCGCTGTTACTGTCGCCGGGGCTGGAATCCAACTTCAAACCCAGCATACCCAGCGCATCGACGCCAAAACCGACCGGTCCCTGGGTATAACCGGACTGGAAGTTCAGAATGAACCCTTGCGCCGCCTCTTCACGCTTTGAGGCGCCCTGGCTGGAACTGCTGTGGCCATCACGAAAATCACGGTTGAAATACACCGTGCGCGCTTCGACCTTGGCATGGCTGTCTTCGACAAAACCGGCGGCCTGGGCGGTACAGGCCGCGCACAGCAAGAACAGGCCGGCAACAGTGCGTCCCGGGGCGAGAGGAAAAGGGGCAAACATGCGAGGGAACATCCACAAAGAAGGGCGAAAAACAATCCGGGGCAGCCAGCTGCGCCGGTACTACGCGGTGAACGGGAGTACTTCCACGATCATCTTGAATTGTGCAGCGAACGCTCTGGAATGCACCATTGGACCATGGTCTAGAATGCAGCACGGGGTGTACTGAAAGGCGCTGGATATAACGCGCGAAAAAGCGGCAAAGTTCCCCGATAACACAACTAAAGTTTGCTGTTTACCACCCCCAAAGTGGCGACTACACTCTGATTCAGCGAACAGCTGTACCCACCCGCGTGGCCGGCGTCCAGTGCAATTATTCATGTTCGTCACGTCATGCCACGACAGACTTACAGGAGTGATGACAGTGTCCAGACTTGCAGAGTTTCGTGCTGCCGAAAAAGCGCTTCAAGAACAAATGGCTCAATTGGAAGCGCTGAAAAAGGACGCCGGCCTGAAACGCGAAATTGAATTCGAGCAGAAACTGGTCGGCCTGATGAAAAGCTATGACAAGAGCCTGCGCGACATCATCGCCATCCTCGACCCGAAAGCCGCCACCCGCGCCGTGGCCCCTGCCGGCAAACAGCAACGCCGCCCGCGGGTGGTGAAGGTGTACCAGAACCCCCACACCGGCGAGCGCATCGAGACCAAAGGCGGCAACCACCGGGGCCTGAAGGCCTGGAAGGAACAATACGGGGCACAAACGGTAGAAAGCTGGGTGCGTTGATGAAACTTCCACCTGCACTTCACGCTTTTTTCACAAGCCCTGTATCAGTATCGAACCAGCTAAAGGACTAGCGACCCCATCACGCGCCCGCACATGCGGGCCTCTAATTCCAGCGCCCTGCCCTCGTGCAGGGCGCTTTCGTTTGCGCAGATTTGCGCGTGAGGCTGACTGCCGTATCATGGCCCGTCTGTTTTAGGCCCTGACCCTGGAGTACCCCATGAGCCTGCAAGACCTGAACGCCCTGCCCGGCGTCACCGCCCAGCCAGACACCGCCACCGCACAGTTCGTGTTCAACCACACCATGCTGCGGGTCAAGGATATCGAGAAGTCCCTGGACTTCTACACCCGCGTACTGGGCTTTCGCCTGGTAGACAAGCGCGACTTCCCGGAAGCCGCCTTCAGCCTGTACTTCCTGGCCCTGGTAGACCCGGCGCAGATCCCCGCCGACGACGCCGCGCGTCACCAGTGGATGAAATCCATCCCCGGCGTGCTGGAACTGACCCACAACCACGGCACCGAGAACGACCCGGAATTCGCCTACCACAACGGCAACACCGACCCGCGCGGCTTTGGCCACATCTGCATTTCGGTGCCGGACGTGCGCGCAGCCTGCGCCCGCTTCGAGGCGCTGGAAGTCCCCTTCCAGAAGCGCCTGCAGGACGGCCGCATGAACCACCTGGCCTTCGTCAAGGACCCGGATGGCTACTGGGTCGAAGTGATCCAGCCGGCCGAACTCAAAGGCTGATACACGGTGCACGCTCGTCGGGCCGGGAACTTCCGGCCCTTCGCCGTGGTATATGGAAGTAACTGCACTTCCCGACCACAGCGAGGTAAGGACGATGCAATCCCTGCACTGTGACTATCGTGACCACACCATCACCGCCAGCGTGATGCCCCACCCCGACTCCCCCCTGCCCTATGCTGCCGGCTGCTTGATCACCGACCCTGCCGGGCACACCAGCAGGCGTATCTCGATGCCGATGAAGTTCTTCGCCGACCTGGAAAACGCCCAGCATGTGTCCCTGGCCCATGGCCGGGCGTTGGTGGACCAGCAGTTGGATGAGGGCAGCAAGGCGTTCTGATTAGCTATTGAGCTCGTACTCCGTGTAGGAGCGGCCTTGTGTCGCGAAAGGGCTGCGTAGCAGCCCCGGCGGTATTGCATGATGCTCAAATTCCGGGGGCGCTGCGCACCCCATCGCGACACAAGGCCGCTCCTACAGGGAGCCGCGTGCAGTCAGGCACTGCGGGCATACGCCACCGCCTTGTCCACCTGCTCGCGGCTCGGCCGCACCCCGGTGTACAGCACGAACTGCTCCAGCGCCTGCAAGGCGATCACCTCAAGCCCGGTAATCACCGGTTTGCCCAGCGCCTCGGCGCGCTGGATCAACGGCGTGCGCGCCGGCATCGCCACCACATCGAACACCCGCTCGGCCGCCTCGATGGCGGTTTCGACGAACGCCAACTGGTCCGCCTCCGCGCCGCCAGCCATGCCGATGGGGGTAACGTTGATCAGCATCGGCGGGCACAGGTCGCCCAACTCGGGCAACCAGCGATAACCGCAGACATCCGCCAGCTGCCGCCCGGCCTGCTCGTTGCGCGCGACGATGATGCCATCGCCGAACCCGGCGTCACGTAACGCGCTGGCCACCGCCTTGGCCATGCCGCCACTGCCGCGCAGGGCAAAGCCGGTGGCTGGGTCCACCCGGTGCTGCTCGAGCAGCTGGCGTACCGCCAGGTAGTCGGTGTTGTAGGCCTTCAGGTGGCCGTTGCTATTGACCAGGGTGTTGACCGACTCGATGGCCGCCGCCGAGGGGTCGATTTCGTCCACCAGCGCCATGCACGCTTCTTTGTACGGCATCGACACACCGCAACCGCGAATGCCCAGGGCGCGGATACCTGCAACGGCCGCCGGCAAATCCTGGGTGGTCATGGCCTTGTAGTAGTAGTCCAGCCCCAACTGCTGGTAGAGGTGGTTGTGAAAACGCACGCCGAAGGTGCCGGGGCGCCCGGCCAGAGAAATGCACAGGACGGTGTCGCGGCTTGGGGTAATGCTCATCTGCCTCTCCTGGTGTACCGGCTGAAACGGTTGACCTAGCGTACCAGAGGCAACCGCCGGTCGCCCCTTACACAACCTTTACCCTTCCCCTGTGCGCAGTTGACAGTGCCTGCGGTCATAGTAGGCATACCCCAAGCGTGGGGTGTCTTGCGAGGATTGATCATGAAACGTCTCATCCCTGGAATCGCCCTGCTGGTCGGTGCGCTGGCCATCAGCGGCCAGGCTTCGGCACACGGTGGCGGCTGGGGTGGCCCGGGCCCGGTGATCGGTGCCGCCGTGGTGGGCGCGGTGGTCGGCGCCGCCGTCAGCGGCGGGCGCGACCGCACCGTGTACGTGGAGCAACCGCCGGTCTATGTGCAACAACCGGTCTATGTCCAGGCGCCACCGCCGCCGGTTTACTACCAGCCGCAGCCCTATGTGGTAGAGCGCTACGTGCCCGCCCCGCCGCCGGTGTATCACCGCTACTACGGACCGCCGCCGGGTTACTACGGCCCACCGCGCTGGTAAATGGCCATGACGGTTGAAATCAATGACCACTATCGAAGGCATTGATTTCAACCTACCGTGCCAGGCCGTTAAGGTGTGAGCATGTTTTCGCAGGAGTCCACACCATGGCCCCGATCCAGATCATGTCCGTCGTCGGCAGCGCAGTACCCGCTTCACTGCGCAAGCAAGGCCTGCTGGCCTGCTGGTACCTGTTGCGCGATGGCGAAGCCATCAGCGGCCCGCTGACCACCCGCACCCGCGCCGAGACCCTGGCCAGCCAACTGGCCGAAGCAAGCTTTGTAGCCTGACCCCGAATCTGTTGTTGTGCGTGCTCCCTACGCCTCTTTGCTGCCCGCCTCATTGGCGGGCATTTTTTTGCCCGTTAAATCGACAAACGGTAGCCGCAGAATCGTTAAAGCATGAAGCTTTTTTCATATCGCCATGGTCCATCAACGAGCAATCGACAGCCGCTGAGCCATACTCCAGAATGCAGCGGTTTTTGGGGGAAAACCCTTGCACAGCCAACGACATACCACCATTTAGTGAGCCTCAACGTGAAAACTACCCTGTCCATTCTCAGTCTGCTGCTGTTGCTCACAGGTACCGCCACCCTGCCGTCGACCGCTGCTGCACAACCCCCCGCCCAGGCTCAACGCGACCCGAGCAAGCTGCACCTGGCCTCCGGCAGCGCCCTGCTGATCGACCTCAACACCAATCAGACGCTGTACTCCAGCCACGCCGACCGCGTGCGCCCGATCGCTTCGGTCACCAAGCTGATGACCGCGATGGTGGTGCTCGACGCCAAGCTGCCCATGGACGAAATGCTCAGCATGACCATCGCCAACAACCCGGAGATGAAAGGCGTTTACTCCCGGGTACGCCTGGGCAGCGAGCTGAACCGCCGGGAAACCCTGCTGATCACCCTGATGTCGTCGGAGAACCGCGCCGCCAACACGCTGGCCAACCACTACCCGGGCGGCTATGGCGCCTTTATCAAGGCGATGAACGCCAAGGCCCGCAGCCTGGGCATGAGCCACACCCGCTATATCGAGCCCACCGGCCTTTCGACCCAGAACGTCTCCACCGCCCAGGACCTGGCCAAGCTGCTGATGGCCTCGCGCAAGTACCCGATGCTCAGCGAGCTTTCTACCACCCGCGAAAAGACCGTGGCGTTTCGCAAGCCCAACTACACCCTGGGTTTTCGTAACACCGACCACCTGGTCAACAAGAGCAACTGGGACATCAAGCTGACCAAGACCGGTTTCACCAACGAAGCCGGCCACTGCCTGGTGCTGTTGACCAAAATGGATAACCGCCCGGTGGCCATGGTGATCCTCGACGCCTACGGCAAGTACACCCACTTCGCCGACGCCAGCCGCATGCGCCAGTGGCTGGAGACCGGCAGCGCCAAGGCCGCGCCTGCGGTGGCCATGCAGTACAAGAGCGAGCGCCAGAAAGGCTCGCGCCTGGCCCAGGACTGACCCTGCGCCCCTGGCGCGCTGCCTCAGCCCTGCCGGGCGAGCAGCTGCGCCAAGCTCTGCGCCAGCTCGTCCTGGCGAAACGGTTTGCGCAACACCTCAAAACCGTGCAGCTCGCGCGGTGACAGGTTGGCATAGCCGGTGATGATCAGCACCGGCAGGTCGGCCAGCCGCTCGCGCACCTTTTGCGCGAAGCGCACCCCGGTCATTTCGGTCATGACATGGTCGGTCAGCAGCACATCAGGCAGCAACCCAGCGTCCAGCAGTGCCAGCGCCTGCGCCGCGCAATCAGCCTCGGTCACCTCGTAACCCAGCTCACGCAGTTGCAACAGCGTGGCCTGGCGCACCAACGGCTCATCATCGACCAACAGCACCCGGTTACCCCCTTGCACACGCGGTGCTGGTACCGGTGCCACGCTGGCCAAACCGGCTTCGCTGGCCGGCAGCCACAAAGTTGCCTGGGTGCCCTTGCCCGCTTGCGAGCAAATGCCGAAGCCCCCGCCCGACTGCACCGCCAACCCCTGCACCATCGGCAAGCCAAGGCCTGCGCCCTTGCCCACGGTCTTGGTGGAATAGAACGGCTCGATGCAGTGTGCGAGCACTTCATCGCTCATGCCACTGCCGGTATCAGCCACCTGCAACCACACCTGCCCCGCTGCCAGCCCGGGCGGATAGGCCGGGCCACCCCCGCTCTCACCCACACCTGCAGCAATGGTCAAACGACCACCTTCGGCCATGGCATCACGGGCGTTGATCACCAGGTTGAGCAATGCCAGCTCCAGCTGGTGCTCGTCCACCAGTACCGGCGGCAGTTGCGGGTCGATACGTACCTGTACGGTGATGGTCGCCCCCAACGAGCGGGCCATCAGTTCGCGCATCTCGTCCACCAGCCCGGCCAGCGCCACCGCCTGTGGCTTGAGGGTCTGCCGGCGGGCGAAGCTGAGCAGCCGGCCAACCAGGTTGCGCGCCCGCTCGGCCGCCTGCAGGCCGCCGTCGACAAGCCGTGCGGCGCGCTGCGGGTCGGGCTGGCGGCGAACCAGTTCGAGGGAGGCGATGATCGGCGTGAGCATGTTGTTCAGGTCATGGGCGATGCCGCCGGTGAGTTGGCCGATCATCTCCATCTTGCGCGCTTCGTGCAGTTGCAGCATCGACGCCTCACGCTGCACGAGCATGTTCGCCACGCGCTCTTCAAGGCTTTCATTGAGCATGTGCAGGGCACGCTCGGCGCGGGCATGGGTAATGGCGGCCCACACCTGCTTGGCGGTTTCTTCCACCAGCAGGCAGTCGTCCTCGGCGAACAACCGTGGCCGCAAAAAATGCACCAGCAGCACGGCCTCCAGGCGCTCGGCGCGCAGCACCGGCACATGCAGGCTGGCGCCCATGCCCTTGAGCAAGGCTGGCGGCGGTTGCTCGGCCAGGTAGTTGCGCTGCGCCTGCTGGCCGCACTTGAGCAACTCATATAGCTGCGGGTCGAAGCTTGCGTAGGCATGCTCGCCCAGCAAGGTCGGCACACCCTCGGCCCACTCACGGGCAACCCGCAGGCCCTGGCCCTCGCCCAGGTCCTCGCCGAAGCACACCCGCGCCGCGCCCAGTTCCACCGCCAGGCGGTGCACCGCGTGGGCCTCGATCAGCTCCGCTTCACCCAGCCCCGGCAAGGTTTGCCCCAACTCCAGCAAGAACGCCTGGCGCCGCTGGAAGCGCACCCGCGCGGTGGTGTCGTTGACGATGCACAGCACCCCGCCAACGCTGCCGTCGGCCTCGCGCACGGCAGAATACGAAACATCGAAGTAGGTCGTCTCGCCGAAGCCGCTGCGCTCTATGTAAAAGGGGCGGTCCTTGGCCGAGAAGGTCTCGCCGGTCTCGCGCACCCCGCGCAGCAGGGGCTCCAGGTCATCCCACAGTTCTTGCCAGTGGGCCAGGGCCGGCTGCCCAAGGGCATGCGGGTGTTTTTGGCCAATGGTGGGGGAATAGGCATCGTTGTACAGGGCAACGTATTGCGCCCCCCAGAACAGCACGATCTGTGCCTGGGCCGGCAGCAACGTGGCCACCACCGCCTTGAGCCCGGGCGACCAGCCATCCGGCTGCCCCAGCGGTGAGCCGCTCCAGTCCATCCCCTGCAGCAGGCCGCTGACCGCGCCGCCATTGAGCAGGAAGCCAGGCGCCGCGCTGGCGCTTTTGACCTCGGTGTGCCGGCCTGATTTCATGCTGTGCGAACCATCGATTTTCCCAGGCAGATTGCCATCCTTCACAGGATATGAAATCAGCCGTTGCCAGACGTTCCACCGGTTATCGCACTTTGCACGAGTTGATGGGTTTCAGCGCCGGCCCTCAGCCAGCATGCGCACTGCGAGGGCCGCCAGCACAGTGCCCATCAGCCAGCGCTGGACCTGCTGCCAGAAAGGCCGGCCCGCCAGAAACACCGCGATGGAGCCGGCCATCACGGCAATCAAGGCATTGACCGTGACGCTGACGGCGATCTGCGTGCAACCCAGCACCAGCGACTGGCTCAGCACGCTACCGTGACCGGGCTCGATGAACTGCGGCATCAACGACAGGTACATCACCGCGATCTTGGGGTTGAGCAGGCTGGTCAGCAAACCCATGCCAAACAGCCGCCGCGGGCTGTCAGCCGGCAGGTCGCGTACCTGGAATGGCGAGCGCCCGCCCGGGCGCAGGGCCTGCCAGGCGAGGTACAGCAAATACAAGGCGCCAGCGATACGCAACGCGTCGTAAGCCAGCGGCACCGCCATCACCAGCGCAGTGATGCCCAGCGCCGCACACAGCATGTACACGACAAACCCCAGTGCCACCCCAGCCAACGAGATCAACCCGGCCGCCCGCCCCTGGCAGATCGAGCGGGAAATCAGGTAGATCATGTTCGGCCCGGGGGTCAGCACCATGCCCAGGCAAATCAGGGCGAAGGCCAGCAGGTTGGCAAGTTCGGGCATGGTTCACATCCAGGTGATGGCAGGTGGCGCAAGTGTATCGGCCACGGCACCTGGCGTGAATCCACTCAGCCCTGTTCATCGAGCAACTGGCGGATCACCTGCTCCTGGCCGTTGTAGTCGCCCTCGCCGAAATGCACATGGCGCACCTGGCCCTTGCGGTCGACGAAGTAATGCGCCGGCCAGAACTGGTTGCCCCAGGCGTTCCACACCCGGTAGTCGTTGTCCACGGCTACCGGGTAGCTGATACCCAGTTGCCTGACCTGGGCCTTGAGGTTGCCGATGTCGTGTTCGTAGTCGTACTCCGGGGTGTGCACCCCGACCACCACCAGCCCCTGGTCGGCGTAGCGCCGCGCCCAGTCGCTGACATGCGGCAGGCTGCGCCGGCAGTTGATGCAGTCGTAGGTCCAGAAATCCACCAGCACCACTTTGCCCTTGAGCGCGGCATCGTCCAGTGGCGCTGAGTTGAGCCACTGCCCGGCCCCCGCCAGCGACGGCATCGGGCCGTAGCTGTCGCGGGCCAGCAGGTGGCCGGCAAGGCCCAGGCCGAGCAGCGCCAGGGCCACACCGCCAGCCTTGAGCAGGCGGCGCCTGGTGCGCGACTCAGTTGTCATGGCAGCCACTGGTGGCATACGAGCGGTACTCGACGCTTTGCGGCTTGTTCTGCGAATCGAGGTAGTCCATGCGGGTGTTGACCACGCCGCAGGCATGATGCTGGTCGTTCTTCACCGACAGTACTTTTTGTACGTCCAGGTGATCGCCGTAGCGGTACTGCATCACGCTGGCATCGTTCATCGAGGTGCTGCTGGCGTGGGCGACGACGGCGCCCAGGCCAAGTACGGCGAACAGGGCGGCGCTGGCGAGGTTCTTGATGGTCATGGTGTGTCTCCCGAAACGAGGCTTTGGTGTGGGGAGGCGTCGCTCCCCGGTCGAGAGCCATTTGACGCCTGCCAGGTATCGGCCATGTGTCTGCCAGGGGTGTGATGTGCTTCCTGCTGTATCTGTAGCGGCGCCGGATACACTGCAATACAAACCCCGGCAGGCAAGGCGCAGCCTGCTCTGTACACTGCGCCCACCCCACACCAACAAGGACAACACCCGATGGAACATGTCGATCACATCCTGGTCGTCGATGACGACCGCGAAATCCGCGAACTGGTCGGCAACTACCTGAAGAAGAACGGCCTGCGCACCAGCATCGTCGCCGACGGCCGGCAAATGCGTGCGTTCCTGGAGAACAACAGCGTCGACTTGATCGTGCTCGACATCATGATGCCCGGCGATGACGGCTTGCTGCTGTGCCGCGAGCTGCGCGCCGGCAAGCACCGCAACACGCCGGTGCTGATGCTGACCGCGCGCAACGACGAGACCGACCGCATCATCGGCCTGGAAATGGGCGCCGACGACTACCTGACCAAGCCGTTCTCGGCCCGCGAGCTGCTGGCCCGCATCAATGCGGTATTGCGCCGCACACGCATGCTGCCACCCAACCTGACCATCAGCGAAAGCAGCCGGCTGCTCGCCTTCGGCCAATGGCGCCTGGATACCACCGCGCGCCACCTGCTCGACACCGAAGGCACCCTGGTGGCGCTGTCCGGGGCCGAGTACCGCCTGCTGCGGGTATTCCTCGACCACCCGCAGCGGGTGCTCAGCCGCGAGCAATTGCTCAACCTCACCCAAGGCCGCGAGGCAGACATCTTCGACCGCTCCATCGACCTGCTGGTCAGCCGCCTGCGCCAGCGCCTGGGCGACGACGCGCGCGAGCCGACCTGCATCAAGACCGTGCGCAGCGAAGGCTATGTGTTCTCGCTGGCGGTGCAGTTGCTGGAGGCTCCGGCATGAAGTGGCCCCGCACCCTCGCCTCGCGCCTGGCGCTGATCTTCTTCACAGGGCTAGTGCTGGCCTACGGCCTGTCGTTCAGCCTGCAGGCCTACGAGCGCTATGTCAGCAGCCGCTCGATGATGCTCAGCAACCTGGAGCTGGACGTGTCCACCTCGGTGGCCATCCTCGACCGCCTGCCGGCAGCCGAACGCGCAAGCTGGTTGCCGCGCCTGGAGCGGCGCACCTACCGTTACCGCCTGGACGACGGCCTGCCCGGGGACGCCATGCCCAGCGAAGATGCACCCATGGCCGCCGAGTCGATCGTCAAGGCCATTGGTGACCGCTACCGCCTGACTTTCCTCGAAATCCCCGGCCCCAACGCGCACTTCCAGGCCCATTTGCGCCTGGCCGATGGCGCACCGCTGACCATCGACGTGACCCCGGCCCCGGTGCCGGTGGCCACCTGGCTGCCGGCTGTGCTGTTGATCCAGCTGGTGGTGCTGATGCTGTGCACCTGGCTGGCGGTGCGCCTGGCCATTGGCCCGTTGACCCGGCTGGTCAAGGCGCTTGACGACCTGGACCCGAACAGCCCGGGCCCGCAACTGGACGAGAGCGGCCCGCGTGAAGTGCGCTATGCAGCGGTGGCGTTCAATGCCCTGCAGGCACGCATCGGCGCCTATTTGAAAGAACGCATGCAACTGCTGGCGGCGATTTCCCACGACCTGCAAACGCCGATCACGCGCATGAAGCTGCGGGTCGAGCAGATGGACGAAGGCCAGGAGAAAGACAAACTGTGGCACGACCTGGATGCCATGGAGCACCTGGTACGCGAGGGCGTGGCCTATGCGCGCAGCATGGACAGCGGTACCGAGGCGCCTTGCCGGGTGAACCTGGACGCCTTTCTCGACAGCCTGGTGTTCGATTACCAGGACAGTGGCGCGCAGGTGCAACGCCAGGGCAGCGTGCCAGCACCCCTGCAGACCCGCCCCCATGCCCTGCGCCGGGTGCTGGTGAACCTGGTGGACAATGCCCTGAAGTTCGCTGGCGCCGCGCAGCTGGAGGTGGGGTGTGAAAACGGGGTGACGCGGATTCGGGTACTGGATGACGGGCCGGGCATTCCCGAGGACGAGCTGGACGAGGTGCTCAAGCCGTTTTACCGGGTTGAAGGGTCGCGTAACCGCAGTACCGGTGGGACGGGGCTTGGCTTGGCGATTGCCCAGCAGCTGACCCAGGCCATGGGGGGAAGTTTGGTGTTGAGGAATCGGGTTGAGGGGGGGTTGTGTGCGGAGGTTGAATTGCGGTGAAGGGCGGGTTCGGGGCTTAGGGTCACCACTTCCAAGGTGTTTGTGTCAGGGCCTGGCGGCCCCGACCGAACCCAAAACCTCACTCAGCCAAAGGCCTTAGCTCAACCCTCTCCCACCGCGCCACCACCAGCGGCGCAATCGCATTGCCCAGCACGTTCAAGGTAGTGGTGCCGCCCTCGATCACCCGGAAAATCCCGGCAATCAACGCCACACCTTCCAACGGCAAGCCCGCCGACGCCAAGGTCGCCGAAAGAATGATGATTGCAAACCCAGGCACCCCGGCAGCGCCCTTGGACGTCAGCACCATGGTCACCACCAGCAGGATCTGCTGGGTCAACGACAGATCGATGCCATACAACTGCGCCACGAACACCGTTGCCACGCCAAGGAAGATCGACGCCCCGTCGAGGTTGAACGCATACCCCATCGGCACTACGAAGCTGACAATGCGCCGTGGCACGCCGCGCCGTTCGAGCTTGGTCATCAACTGCGGCATCACTGCCGCCGACGCCGCGCTGGAAAACGCCAGCACCAGCTCATCACGCAAATAGCGGATCAAAGCAAACAGGTTCTCGCCCACCAGCCAGCACACACCGCCGAGAAACACCAAGGCAAACACCATCAGCGCCAGGTACACCACGCCGATCAGCTTGAGCAGCGGCAACAGCGATGCAAAGCCGAAGGTCGCCACGGTGGCGCCGATCATGCCGAACACCCCCAGCGGCGCGTAGGCCATCACGTAGCTGACCACCTTGAACATGCCGTCGCTGACGCCTTGCACCACAGCCAGCACCGGTGCACTGCGCTCGCCCGGCAAGGCGTTGAGGGCCATGCCGAACAGCACGGCAAACAGCAGGATCGACAACAGCTTGGCCTCGGCCAGGGCCACGAAAAGGTTGTCCGGCACGATGTTCTGCAACACCACCAGCGCGCCCTTGGGCGGGTCCAGGTGCACTGCAGCGCCCTGCCCGCTCAGCCCGGCAATCTCGGTACCGGTGCCCGGCTGGAACAGGTTGCCCAGGCACAGGCCGAGAATGATCGCCAAGGTGGTGATGACGAAGAAGTAACCCAGCGCCTTGACGCCCATGCGCCCGAACGAACGGTTGTCGCCGCCGCCGGCAATGCCCAGGACCATGCAGCAGAAGACAATCGGCACCACCACCAGCTTCATCAGCTTGATGAAAATGTCGCCCAGGGGTTTGAGAATTTCGGCACTGGCCCACTGCTGGTACTGCGGGTGGGTGTTCAGGTACCAGCCGACGAGCACGCCGAGCAGCAGCCCGGCAAGGATTTGCCACACAAGGGGTATGCGTTTCATGTCTAGCCTTCTTGTAGTTATGGAGTGCTTGCCCAGGCAGCAGCACAGCTAGCAGAAGGCGCGCCGGAACCGGCGCGCCAGGGGTCACTTGGCGAACAGCTGGCCGATATCCTTGAAGGCCTTGAATTCGAGAGCGTTGCCGCAGGGGTCGAAGAAGAACATGGTGGCCTGCTCGCCCACCTGGCCCTTGAAGCGGATGTAGGGTTCGATCACGAACTTCATGCCGGCGGCGGTCAGGCGCGCGGCCAGGGCTTCCCACTGCGCCCACTCGAGGATGATGCCGAAGTGCGGCACCGGCACGTCGTGGCCATCCACGGGGTTGCTGTGCACATGCTCCTGGGACGAGGTCTTGGGGTGCTCGTGAATTACCAACTGGTGGCCGTAGAAGTTGAAGTCCACCCACTGCTGGGCAGAGCGGCCTTCTTCCAGGCCGAACACGTCGCGGTAAAAGGTGCGCGCGGCCGGCAAGTCGTAGACGGGGATGGCGAGGTGGAACGGCGAAAGGCTCATCAGGTGACTCCAGGTTGTTATTGGGATGGGGTGTGAGCGCTGATGGGAGAAATGCTACGGTTCGCCGAGCAATAAAAAAAACAATATGATTTTGTAATAAGCACAAAGGAAATTTGTTAATTGATTCGCGAGCTGAAGACCTTCATCGCCGTGGCCCGCGACGGCACCTTCGCCGCTGCCGGGCAGCGCATCGGCCTGACCCAGGCCGCCGTCAGTGCACAGATGCAGCGCCTCGAGAGCGAGCTGGGCTTTGCCCTGTTCGACCGTACCGGGCGTTCGGCGCAGTTGAACCGGCGTGGCCAGCAACTGCTATTGCAGGCCCAGGAGCTGGTGCGCCTGTATGGCGAACTGGGCCATAGCAGCCCGGGCGCGCCGCCCGTTCAGCTGGTCAGCCTTGGCGCCATCGCCTCGGTACAGCGCGCGCAACTGCCACAGGCGTTGGCGGACTTCCACCAGCACTACCCCCACTGCCGCACACGGGTGGTGCCTGGGCTGTCGCTGGAGCTGGTCAACCAGGTGGACACCGGCGAGCTGGACATGGCGGTGATCATCCGCCCGCCCTTCACCCTGCACAGCGACCTGCGCTGGACCACCCTGGCCCGTGAGCCTTACTGCCTGCTGGTGCCAGCCGATGTGCCCGGAGATGACTGGCAGCAGTTGCTGGCCAGCCAGCCGTTCATTCGCTACGACCGGGCATCGTTCGGCGGGCGCCAGGTGGACCGCTTCCTGCGCCAGTTGCACCTGCCGTTGAAGGAAAAGTGCGAACTGGACGAGCAGGACGCGATCATGCGCCTGGTGGCGCTGGGGGTGGGCGTGGCGCTGGTGCCGCAGACTGCCAGCCAGGCGGCCTGGCCCGAGGGTGTGCGGGCGCTTGAGTTGGGCGAACAGGTGTTCCACCGCGATATCGGGCTGGTGCACCGGGCGCCGGAGACCTTGAGTGAGGCGGTGCTGGGGTTGGCGCAGCGGATTGGGCGGTTGGCCAGTCAGTAGAGACCTTTTAACAACATGATTCGAGGGCTAGCTGATTACCTCAAAGCGGCCGCGACTCTGTGGGAAGCGGCCTTGTGTCGCGATGGGCTGCGAAGCAGCCCCAGCAATTCTGCATGAGGCCGGTATTTTGGGGCTGCTTCGCAGCCCATCGCGACACAAGGCCGCTTCCCACAGAACCGCTCCCGCAAATACAGTGCTTTTGTGGACCCAGTGCCGCCCTACCCCCCCGCCAACAGACTGCGGTCAAACACAAACCCACGCGTCTCGCGCGGTGTATGCCGGTACAGCTGCTGCGGCCGCCCCAGGCGTGGCTGGTGCTTCTCGCCGGTATCCTCCACCCAGCCCTCACCCTTCATCCGCTCCAGGCGCTTGCGTACCGAGGTGCCATTGACCGCCTGCCCAAGGCACACCTGCATCGCCGCCAGGGCGTCGAGTACGGTGAAACGCTCGGCCACCAGGTACAGCGGCAGGCTGGTATACAAACTCTTGGCCGCCAGGCGCTCGACCGCCCGTTCCAGCAGCAAACGATGATCGAACGGCAGCGCCTGCTTGCCGGTCAACAGGCTGCCCAGGTCGTGAAAGGCCAACTGCGGCCCCTGCACCTGCGCGGCGGGGTCGAGCAAGGCCAGGTAGTAGGTGCTCAGCGACCAGCCCCGCGGGTCACGCACGGCATTGCCCTCGGTGCCCACCTGCTCCAGGTGCTGCGGCTGCACCTGCGCCTTCTCGGCCAACGCCCTGGCAGCGGCGGCATCAAGGCTGGCGTCGGCGCTGCGGCCATTGACGATGACACCCGGCAACGCCCACTGCCCGATATGGGGCTCACGCTCGCGCTGGTGCAGCAGTACCTGCAGGTGCTGGCTGCCTGGCGACAGGCGCAGGGCGATAATGTCCACGCTGGCCAAAACTTCTGCTGTGCTCACTTGGCGGCTCCCCTCTGAAAACTTGCATATATTCCACCAGGGCAAATAAATAGCGCAAGTAGCAAATCCATCACAGAATGGCGCTTGACACACTTAATGCACCAGGTGGATTATGTGCGCATTCCAGCCGAGGAGACGCCCCAGATGAAAATCGCCAGTTTTGACGTCGACGCCCAGAACGGCTTCACCTGCAACGCCGCGCAGGAGCTACCGGTACCCGGTGGCGAGCTGATCGCCCCGGCGCTCAACGTTATGGCCCGCCGCGCCCAACTGCGCCTGGGCAGCAAGGATGCGCACCCGGCCAACGCCGCCTGGGTGGTGGCCGAGCCCGGGCAGATGCTGCAGCCGCTGGCACTGGCCAACGCCGACCTGACCTGGGTCAGCCACTGCGTCCCCGGCACCCCGGGTTTCGAGCTGCTGCCCGGCCTGCCCGCCCCCATCGACTACGACTACTTCGTCTGGAAAGGTGTCGAGCCCGACCTGCACCCCTACGGCGCCTGCTACCACGACCTGGCCGAACGCCGCTCCACCGGCGCCATCGAATACCTCAAGGTGCAACAGGTGCAGGCGATCATCGTCGGCGGCCTGGCCCTGGACTACTGCGTCAAGACCACCGCCCTGCAACTGCGTCGCGCCGGCTTCGAGGTGCTGCTTTACTTGCCGGCCTGCGCCGCCCTCACAGCCGACGGCGCCCGCAGCGCTTGCGACGACATGCAGGCCGCCGGCATCCGCCTGTGCACCGACGAGCAGGCCCTGGACACCCAACTCACCGCCCTGAAGGAGGCTCGCCCATGAGCGACAGCGTTTTCGGCCCGAGAATCATCCAGAACCTGCTGGACACCGACTTCTACAAGATCACCATGATGCAGGCGGTGCTGCACAACTACCCCAACGCCGAGGTGGAGTGGGAATTCCGCTGCCGCAACAGCGAAGACCTGTCGCCGTACCTGGCCGAAATCCGCTACCAGGTGGAACAACTGGGCGAGGTGTCGGTGACCCTCGACCAGCTCGCCTACCTGGAGAAGATCCCCTTCATCAAGCCGGACTTCATCCGTTTTCTCAGCCTGTTCCGCTTCAACCTGCGCTACGTGCAGGTGGGCCTGGACGATGCCGGCCAGCTGGCGATCCGCGTGCGCGGGCCCTGGTTGCACGTGATCCTGTTCGAAATCCCGCTGCTGGCCATCGTCAGCGAGGTGCGCAACCGCTACCGCTATCGCGATGTGGTGATCGAACAGGTCGGCGAGCGCCTGTACCAGAAGCTCGACTGGCTCAGCGCCGAGGCCAGCGCCGATGAACTGGCCGGCCTGCAACTGGCCGACTTCGGTACCCGCCGGCGCTTCTCGTACCGGGTGCAGGAAGAAGTGGTGCACATCCTCAAGCGCGACTTCCCCGGGCGCTTCGTCGGCACCAGCAACGTGCACCTGGCCCGCGAGTACGAGCTCAAGCCCATCGGCACCATGGCCCACGAATGGTTCATGGCCCACCAGCAGCTCGGCCCGCGGCTGGTGGACAGCCAGGCGGCGGCGCTGGAGTGCTGGGTGCGCGAGTACCGCGGCCTGCTGGGCATCGCGCTGACCGACTGCATTGGCATGGACGCGTTCATGCAGGACTTCGACTTGTACTTCGCCAAGCTGTTCGATGGGTTGCGCCACGACTCGGGGGACCCGCTGGTGTGGGCCGAGAAAGCCATTGCCCACTACGAGCGGTTGGGTATCGACCCGCAAAGCAAAACGCTGATTTTCTCCGACGGCCTGGACTTTGCGAAAATGCTCGAGCTGTACCGGGCATTGAACGGGCGCATCCACGTAAGCTTCGGCATCGGCACCAACCTCACCTGCGACATCCCCGGGGTGGCGCCGATGAACATGGTGATCAAGATGACCGCCTGCAACGGCGCGCCGGTGGCCAAGATCAGCGACAGCCCGGGCAAGACCCAGTGCCGGGACGAGAATTTTGTCGCCTACCTGCGGCATGTGTTCAAGGTTGCCTGATAGCGCTTTGGCACATACAGCGTGGGAGCGGGCTTGCCCCGCGATGGCATCAGACCTGAACCGACGCCATCGCGGGGCAAGCCCGCTCCCACGCATCCCTTTGTAGCGCCAGTGTTGAGCGAAGGGATGCCAGCCCTCCCCCAGCCTTTTTCAAAGCCCCCCTCGTTACCCCGCACATTTGCTTGTATGGTGTTGTCAAAGAAGGATGTTTTACCCGCACAGGAAAGACTTAGATGCCCCAACGCAATGTCATCAACGCCTCCGTCAGCCCCAAGGGCAGCCTGGAGACGCTGTCGCAACGTGAAGTCCAGCAACTGAGCGAAGTCGGTACCGGCAGCCTCTACACCCTGTTCCGCCAGTGCGCCCTGGCCATCCTCAACACCGGCGCCCATGTCGACAATGCCAAGACCATCCTCGAGGCCTACAAGGACTTCGAGGTGCGTATCCATCAACAAGACCGCGGCGTACGCCTGGAACTGCTCAATGCCCCGGCCGACGCCTTCGTCGATGGCGAGATGATCGCCAGCACCCGCGAAATGCTGTTCAGCGCCCTGCGCGACATCGTCTATACCGAAAGCGAACTGGCCAGCCAGCGCATCGACCTGGAAAGCTCCCAGGGCCTC
This sequence comes from Pseudomonas sp. NPDC089406, assembly GCF_044900265.1. Lineage (NCBI taxonomy): Bacteria > Pseudomonadati > Pseudomonadota > Gammaproteobacteria > Pseudomonadales > Pseudomonadaceae > Pseudomonas > Pseudomonas sp. NPDC089406. The sequence continues at coordinate 59,712 of NZ_JBJDNC010000007.1, forward strand.
ACCGACTACGTCTTCCACCTGCTGCGCAACGCCCGCACCCTGCGCCCGGGCGTGGAGCCGAAAATGGTCGTGTGCTGGGGCGGCCACTCGATCAGCACCGAGGAGTACCAGTACACCAAGAAGGTCGGCCACGAGCTGGGCCTGCGCAAGCTGGATATCTGCACCGGCTGCGGCCCGGGCGTAATGAAAGGCCCGATGAAGGGCGCCACCATCGCCCACGCCAAGCAGCGCATGCACGGCAGCCGCTACCTGGGCCTGACCGAGCCCGGCATCATCGCCGCCGAGGCGCCCAACCCGATCGTCAACGAGTTGGTGATCCTGCCAGACATCGAGAAGCGCCTTGAAGCCTTCGTGCGGGTCGGCCACGGCATCATCATCTTCCCGGGCGGTGCCGGTACCGCCGAAGAGTTCCTGTACCTGCTGGGCATTCTCATGCACCCGGACAACCAGGACCTACCGTTCCCGGTCATCCTCACAGGGCCGCGCAGCGCCGAGCCGTTCCTGCTGCAACTGCATGCCTTCGTCGGCGCAACCCTCGGCGAAGCCGCCCAGGCCCATTACCAGATCATCATCGACGACCCGGCCGAAGTGGCCCGACACATGGTCGAGGGGCTCAAGGCGGTCAAGCAGTTCCGCCGCGAGCGCAACGACGCCTTCCACTTCAACTGGCTGCTGAAGATCGCTGAAGGCTTCCAGCACCCCTTCGACCCCACCCACGAAAACATGGCCAACCTGGCCCTGCGCCGCGACCTGCCGCCCCACGAACTGGCCGCCAACCTGCGCCGGGCGTTTTCCGGCATCGTCGCCGGCAACGTCAAGGACAAGGGCATCCGCCTGATCGAGGAGCACGGGCCGTACCAGATCCGCGGCGACGCGGCGGTGCTCGACCCGCTGGGCCGGCTGCTGCAGGCCTTCGTCGACCAGCACCGGATGAAACTGCCAGGCGGTGCGGCCTATGTGCCGTGCTATCAGGTGGTCACCTGACCGGGTAAGCAGGCACACCCCCTGTAGGAGCCGGCTTGCCGGCGATCGGGCCGCAAACCCCGGCACGCTGCCCTAATGCTGTTCACTTAGAATTGCCGGGGCCGCTTTGCGGCCCATCGCGACACAAGGCCGCTTCCCACAGCTACTGTGCATGGCTTGGTAATGCAGCCTTGAGCAGTACCTGTGGGAAGCGGCCTTGTGTCGCGATGGGCTGCGTAGCAGCCCCAACCCAGGCGACGCCTCTCTTAAGTGAACAACATTACGGCGGCCCGGCCTGATCGCCGGCAAGCCGGCTCCTACAGGTCATTGCAGCGCCTTTGAGAGCCTCGCCCCGCGACACTGCGGTTGCACTGCCACACCAGGCCGCTATCGTTGCCTATCAGGATTTTCACGAGCGCGCGCCCCATGCAGATCGCCCCCTCCCCCCTCAACGAGGCCGAGCGGCTTTGCTTCTTGCAGAGCCTGGACATACTCGACACCCCGCCCGAGGAAGGTTTCGACCGCATTACCCGGCTGGCCAGCAGCCTGCTCGACGTACCCATGGCGCTGGTGTCGCTGGTGGACGTGAACCGCCAGTGGTTCAAGTCGCGCCACGGCCTGGACGCCGAACAGACCAGCCGTGACGTGGCGTTTTGCGCCCACGCACTGCACGCCGAAGACGCCCTGGTGATCCCCGATGCCCTGGCCGACGCGCGCTTTGCCGACAACCCGCTGGTGGTCGGCGCTCCGTTCATTCGCTTCTATGCCGGCATCCCGCTGCGCTTTGCCAACGACCTGACCCTGGGCACCCTGTGCGTGCTCGACACCCGCCCGCGCACCCTCAGCGGCGAGGCCCTCGAGCGCCTGAAAGACCTGGCCCGGCTGGTGGAGCAGCAAATGCTGCAACGCAGCCAGGCGCAAGGTGGGCCGAAGGTGCAGGCGGCCCAGCGCAATGCCCTGGCGAGCAGCGAATCGCGCTTTCGCCAGGTGTTCCGGCAAAGCCCCACCAGCAAGGCGCTGGTGGGTATCGACGGGCGCATCCTCGAACCCAACCGCGAATTCAGCCAGTTGCTCGGCGTGGCCCCGGAAGCCCTGGTGCTGCTGCACCTGCCCGAGCTGCTGGTGGCTGAGGACCGCGACAAGCTGCAGCAGCCCTGGCAGGCGCAACTGGACGGCCAGCAGCCGGCCAGCGTGCTGGAAGTGCGCATGGCCCGCCAGCTCAAGGGTGCGGTGTGGGTGGAACTGAGCCTGTCGGCGCTGCGCGGCGAAGACGGCCATGCCGAGCAGGTGGTGGTGTTCGCCCGCGACATCAGCGAACGCCGGCGCCGCCAGCACCTGCTGCAACGCTACCAGGCCACCCTGGAGCAACAGGTGGAACAGCGCACCGAAGCGCTCAAGCGCAGCCAGCAGACGCTGCAGGCGATTGCCGACAACCTGCCGGTGCTGATCGCACAGATTGGCAACGACCTGGAATACCGCTTCAACAATGCCGTGTACCGGGAGATCTTCGGCCTCGACCCCACCGCCCTCAAAGGCCGTAAGGTCGAGGACGTGCTGGCGCCGGAGGTTTACCAACAGCTGTTGCCCTGCTTCAACCAAGCCCTGGCCGGTGAGCGGGTAGAAGCCGACAACGTGCGCTACCGCCTGGACGACCCGCGCATCTGGCACGCCAGCTACGTGCCGGACGTACGCAATGGCGTGGTGGAGGGGTTTTTCGTCATGTCGCTGGATGTGACCGAGCGCAAGCGCCGCGAACAGACCCTGCTCGACCAGGCCACCCTCGACCCGCTGACCGCCCTGCCGAACCGCTCGGCGCTGTTCCAGGCGCTGGACTACCTGCTGCAGCAGCGCGCGCCCTTCGCCCTTTACTTCATCGACCTGGACGGCTTCAAGCAGGTCAACGACAGCCACGGCCACGAAACCGGCGACCTGTTGCTGCAAGCGGCCGCCGAGCGCATGCTGGCGGCCATGCGCGCCGATGACCTGGTGGCGCGCCTGGCCGGCGACGAGTTCGTGGTGATCGCCCGTGCCGTGGCCAGCGCCCCTGCGGCGCGGGAGATCGGGCGCAAATTGTGCGACGCCCTGGCCGCCTGCTTCACCCTGGAGGGCCGACAGTTGCAGATCGGCGCCAGCATCGGGGTGTACCTCAACCAGCCAGAGCAAGCACTGCTGAACGCCGAAGATGCCCTGGCCGAGGCCGACCAGGCCATGTATGCAGCCAAGCGCGGCGGGCGCAACCGGGTGTGCATGGCCGGTAGCTGAAGCGCCTGGCGCGCGCCTTGCAGGCCCAGATGAATTTTTCTTAAATCGCCGTTTGGCTATTCTTTGGCACAATCAAGCCTCAACTCGCAGCCCAGGAACCAGCATGCCTCGCGTACTGACCATTGAAGACGACGCCGTCACCGGCCAGGAAATCGTCGCCGAACTCTCCAGCCACGGCCTGGACGTGGATTGGGCCGACAATGGCCGCGAGGGCCTGGCCAAGGCCATTGCCGGTGGTTATGACCTGATCACCGTGGACCGCATGCTGCCGGAAGTCGACGGCCTGACCATCGTCACCACCCTGCGCAGCCTGAAAATCGCCACGCCGATTCTGATGATCAGCGCGCTGTCGGACGTGGACGAGCGGGTGCGCGGCCTGCGCGCCGGCGGCGACGACTACCTGACCAAGCCGTTTGCCTCGGACGAGATGGCCGCCCGGGTAGAAGTACTGCTGCGCCGCAACAGCACGCCGATGACCCAGACCCGCCTGCAGGTGGCCGACCTTGAGCTGGACCTGATCAGCCACGAAGCGCGCCGCGGCGACAACTCGCTGAACCTGCTGCCCACCGAATACAAGCTGCTGGAATACCTGATGCGCCACTCCGGCCAGGTGATCACCCGCATGATGATCTTCGAGGAAGTCTGGGGTTACCACTTCGACCCGGGCACCAACCTGATCGATGTGCACATCGGCCGCCTGCGCAAGAAAATCGACTCCCCCGGCCAGACCCCGCTGATCCGTACCGTGCGGGGCTCCGGCTATGCCATTGCCGAACCCGTCTAAGGGCTGGAGTTCGTCCACCAGCCGCCTGCTGGCGCTGTACAGCTTCCTGTTCGTGGCCTGGAGCAGCATCCTCATGGGGGTGCTGTACTTCGAGGTGTCCAGCTACCTGAACAAGCTCACCCGCCACTCGATGATGCAGCGCCAGCACCTGTTCACCCACATGAGCGGCAAGCAGCTGGACGATGCACTGATTGCAAGCCAGGCCTTCGAAGAGCGCAGCTTCGACGCCTACGGCCTGTTCGACCCGCAGCTCAACCCGATTGGCGGGCGCATCCGCGCCATCCCGCCAGACCTGGGCCTGGACGGCAAGATCCACGAACTCAAGCGCTGCCTGGACGCCGACGACCCGCGCCTGCCCCGTAACAGCTGCGATGCGGTGGCGATCCGCGTGCAGGATGGCCGCTGGCTGGTGCTGGTGCGCGACAACGGCTCGCTGTTCGTGGTCACCCGGATCATCCTGCATGCCTTGCTGTGGGGCATTTCGCTAACCCTCATACCCGGCTTTGCCGGCTGGTACCTGCTACGCCGGCGCCCGCTCAAGCGCATCCGCGCGATCCAGGCCCAGGCCGAGCTGATCGTCTCGGGCGACCTTACTCACCGCCTGCCGCTGTCGGCCCGGCGTGACGAGCTGGACATGCTGGCAGCCATCGTCAACGCCATGCTCGACCGCCTGGAGCGGCTGATGCACGAGGTCAAGGGCGTGTGCGACAACATCGCCCACGACCTGCGCACCCCGCTCACCCGCCTGCGCGCGCAGCTGTACCGCATTCGCCAGCAAAGCGGCGCAGACTCGGCCGAAGGCGAGGCGCTGGACCAGGCGATCGCTGAAACCGACACGCTGATGGCGCGTTTTCGTGGCCTTTTGCGCATCAGCGAGCTGGAAGACCGCCGCCGCCGCGCCGGCTTTCAGCAACTGGACCCGCACACCCTGCTGGCCGAGATGCACGACTTCTACCTGCCCCTGGCCGAGGATGGCGGTATTCGCCTGGCACTGGAGCAGCCCGAACACCTGGCAGCCCTGCATGGCGACCGCGAACTGTTGTTCGAGGCGCTGGCCAACCTGGTGGGCAATGCGATCAAGTTCACCCCGGAGGGCGGCCAGGTACGCATCGCGGCGCAGCAGGACGAGGACGGCGTGCACATTGCCATCGAGGACAGCGGGCCGGGCATACCAGAAGATGAGCGCGAGGCGGTGTTGAAGCGTTTCTACCGCAGCGAGGAAGGCCATCGCCACCCGGGCTTCGGGCTGGGGTTGTCGATCGTTGCGGCGATCGTCGACTTGCATGGCTTCGGGCTGGAGGTGGGCGCCAGTGCGCTGGGTGGCGCGAAGCTGGTGTTGCATTGCCCGCTGGCGGGGCCAGCCAAATAAAAAGGGGCCGCCATGCGGCCCTTCGCGGGTAAACCCGCTCCCACAGGATTTGCGCCCCATTCAGGCCAGCGCAATATCTGTGGGAGCGGGTTTACCCGCGAAGGGCTGCAAAGCAGCCCCTTCTTACTGACTGACGTTGATCAGTCAGCCAAACGCCAGGTCGTCGCGCCCTTGCTGTCTTCCAGCACCACGCCCATGGCGGTGATCTGGTCGCGGATGCGGTCGGACTCGGCCCAGTTCTTGTCGGCACGCGCCTGCAGGCGCGCGGCGATCAGCGCTTCCACTTCAGCGGCATCGACCTTGCCCTCGGCCCCTGCGCGCAGGAAGTCATCGGCCTCCAGCTGCAATACACCCAGCACATCACCCAGCTCACGCAGGCGCCCGGCCAGGCCGGCGGCGGCTTGCGGGTCGCTGTCGCGCAGGCGGTTGATTTCGCGCACCAGGTCAAACAGCACGGCGCAGGCTTCGGGGGTGCCGAAGTCGTCGTTCATCGCCACGCTGAAGCGCTCGACGTATTCCTCACCACCTTGCGCGGCAACCCGCGGCAGGCCACGCAGGGCGTGGTAGAAGCGCTCCAGGGCGCCCTTGGCATCGCGCAGGCTGTCTTCGGAGTAGTTGATGGCGCTGCGGTAGTGGCTGGCCACCAGCAGGTAGCGCACCACTTCCGGGTGGTACTTTTCGAGCACGTCGCGAATGGTGAAGAAGTTGTTCAACGACTTGGACATCTTCTCGCCGTTGATGCGGATCATGCCGCAGTGCATCCAGGCGGCCGCGTACTGCTTGCCGGTGGCCGCCTCGCTTTGCGCGATCTCGTTCTCGTGGTGCGGGAACTCCAGGTCGCTGCCGCCACCGTGGATATCGAAACTCTCGCCCAGGCAGCAGGTGGACATCACCGAGCACTCGATGTGCCAGCCCGGACGGCCAGGGCCCCACGGCGAATCCCAGAACGGCTCGCCGGGCTTGGCGCCCTTCCACAGCACGAAGTCCAGCGGGTCCTGCTTGGACTCGCCCACTTCGATGCGGGCACCGATGCGCAGGTCTTCGATCTTGCGCCGCGACAGCTTGCCGTAGCCGACGAACTTGCCGACCCGGTAGTACACGTCGCCGTTGCCCGGCGCGTAGGCGTAGCCCTTGTCGATCAGGGTCTGGATCATCGCGTGCATGCCGGGGATATGGTCGGTGGCACGCGGCTCCAGGTCCGGCTTGAGGATGTTCAGGCGGCGCTCGTCTTCGTGCATCGCATCGATCATGCGGGCGGTCAGCGCGTCGAACGACTCGCCGTTTTCGTTGGCCCGGTTAATGATCTTGTCGTCGATGTCGGTGATGTTGCGCACATAGGTCAGCTCGTAGCCGCTCTTGCGCAGCCAACGGGTGATCAGGTCGAACGCCACCATGCTGCGGCCGTGGCCCAGGTGGCAGTAGTCGTACACGGTCATGCCGCAGACGTACATGCGCACCTTGTTGCCATCGAGCGGCTTGAAGGCTTCCTTGGTCTTGCTCAGCGTGTTGTAAAGGTTAAGCACGGTGGTTCCTCAGCTGCCCCAGGAGTCACGCAGGGTGACGGTGCGGTTGAACACCGGGCGGCCCGGCTGGCTGTCTTTCAGGTCGGCGCAGAAGTAGCCTTCGCGCTCGAACTGGAAGCGGTCCTCGGCCTGGGCCTGGCCCAGCGAAGGCTCGGCGCGGCAACCGGTGAGCACCTGCAGCGAATCGGGGTTGATGTTGTCGAGGAAGCTGCCGCCGTCTTCGGTCTTTTCCGGGTTGGCGGAGCGGAACAAGCGGTCGTACAGGCGCACTTCGCACTCGACACTGCCCTCGGCCGGCACCCAGTGGATCACGCCCTTGACCTTGCGGCCTTCAGGGTTCTTGCCCAGGGTGTCCGGGTCGTACGAGCAGCGCAGCTCGACGATGTTGCCGTCGGCATCCTTGACAGCTTCGTCGGCGCGGATCACGTAGCTGCCGCGCAGGCGCACTTCACCGGCCGGTTCCAGGCGCTTGTAGCCTTTCGGTGGCTCTTCCATGAAGTCGTCGCGGTCGATGTACAGCTCGCGGGCGAACGGCAGCACGCGCACGCCCATGTCTTCTTTGGGGTGGCGCGGCAGTTCGAGCTGCTCGACCTGGCCCTCTGGGTAGTTGGTGATGACCACCTTCAGCGGGCGCAATACGCACATGGCGCGTGGCGCGCTGCGGTCGAGGTCGTCACGGATGCTGAACTCGAGCATCGACATGTCTACCACGCCGTCGGAGCGGTTGGTGCCGATCATGTCGCAGAAGTTGCGGATCGAAGCCGGGGTGTAGCCGCGGCGGCGGTAGCCCGACAGCGTCGACATGCGCGGGTCGTCCCAGGCCTGTACGTGACCTTCATCCACCAACTGCTTGAGCTTGCGCTTGGAGGTGATGGTGTAGTTCAGGTTCAGGCGGCTGAACTCGTACTGGCGCGGGTGCGCCGGTACCGGCAGGTTGTCGAGGAACCAGTCGTACAGCGGGCGATGGCCTTCGAACTCCAGGGTGCAGATGGAGTGGGTGATGCCTTCGATGGCGTCCGACTGACCGTGGGTGAAGTCGTAGTTGGGGTAAATGCACCACTTGTCACCGGTCTGGTGGTGGTGGGCGTGGCGAATGCGGTAGAGGATCGGGTCGCGCAGGTTCATGTTCGGCGAGGCCATGTCGATCTTGGCCCGCAGCACGCGCTCGCCGTCCTTGAACTCGCCAGCCTTCATGCGGGCGAACAGGTCCAGGCTCTCTTCGACGCTGCGCTCGCGGAACGGGCTGTTCTTGCCAGGCTCGGTGAGGTTGCCGCGGTATTCTTTGGCTTGTTCAGGGGTCAGGTCGCAGACATACGCCTTGCCACGCTTGATCAGCTCGACGGCCCAGTCGTGCAGTTGCTCGAAGTAGTCCGAGGCGTAACGCACCGAGCCCGCCCACTCGAAGCCCAGCCACTTCACATCGCGCTGGATGGCGTCGATGTATTCCTGGTCTTCCTTGGCCGGGTTGGTGTCGTCGAAACGCAGGTGGCAGGCACCGCCGAACTCCTTGGCCAGGCCGAAGTTCACGCAGATCGACTTGGCATGGCCGATGTGCAGGTAGCCGTTCGGTTCTGGCGGGAAACGGGTGACGATGCTGCTGTGCTTGCCCGAGTCCAGGTCGGCCTGGACGATCGGCCGCAGGAAGTTCGCAGGGACGGCGGGGGCGCCTTTGGCAGCGGCGTTGGGCGCGTTTTCGGCAGTGGGCTTGCTCATAGTGTCCTTGAATGCTGGTAGCCGGCCGGGTAGGCCGATTGAATCAAAGGGCCTATCATAGCCGAAGCAGTCAAGCCGCCGACAGCCGCGTGCGGACAATCTGACGTGATTTGTCGCAGCATTTTGTCGCCGCCGCGGGTCGAAACCGGCACAATGGCCGCCGCGCGCCACTGGCATGTGTCGCGGTCGCCTGGCCATGCGTCAGGTAACCCGAGCGCCTTGCGCACCCTATTCCCGAATGCCTTGAGAGCGAACTTAAGCATGTCCAAAGTCAAACTGAGCACCAACCACGGCGAAATCGTCCTGCAACTGAACGCCGAAAAAGCCCCGCTGACCACTGAGAACTTCGTTCAGTACGTTAAAGATGGCCACTACGACGGCACCGTGTTCCACCGCGTGATCAAGGGCTTCATGATCCAGGGCGGCGGCTTCGACGCCAGCATGGGCCAGAAGAAAACCCGCGCCAGCATCCAGAACGAAGCCGACAACGGCCTGAAGAATACCAAGTACAGCATCGCCATGGCCCGCACCATGGAGCCGCACTCCGCCTCGGCGCAGTTCTTCATCAACGCCTCCGACAACGACTTCCTCAACCACAGCGGCAAGAACGTGCAGGGCTGGGGCTACGCGGTGTTCGGCGAAGTGATCGAAGGCCGTGAAGTGGTCGACGCCATCGAGAAAGTCGCCACCGGTTCCAAGGCTGGCCACCAGGACGTACCGAAGGACGACGTGGTTATCGAGAAAGCCGAGATCATTGAGTGATCCTGCTGATCTCCGATCTGCACCTGCAAGAAGAACGCCCGGACATTTCCCGGGCGTTTCTTGATCTGCTCGACGGCCGCGCGCGCCACGCGCGGGCGCTGTACATTCTTGGCGACTTCTTCGAGGCATGGATCGGCGACGATGCCATGACGCCGTTCCAGCAGTCGATCTGCCAGGCCCTGCGCCGGCTCAGCGACAGCGGCACGGCCATCTACCTGATGCACGGCAACCGCGATTTCCTGATCGGCCAGCGCTTCTGCGAAGCTGCCGGCTGCACCCTGCTGGCCGACCCGAGTGTGGTCGAACTGGGCGGCGAACAGGTGCTGCTGATGCATGGCGACACCTTGTGCACCCGCGATGTGGGCTACATGAAGCTGCGCCGTTACCTGCGCAATCCGCTGACCTTGTGGGTCCTGCGGCACCTGCCGCTGGCCACCCGGCACAAGCTGGCCCGCAAGCTGCGCAGCGAGAGCCGCTCGCAGACGCGCATGAAAGCCACCGAGATCGTCGACGTGACCCCTGAAGAAGTACCGAAGGTCATGGCCGCCCACGGCGTGCGCACCCTGGTGCATGGCCACACCCACCGCCCGGCGATTCACAAGCTGGTGGTCGAGGGCGAGCCGGCCCGGCGCATCGTGCTGGGCGACTGGGACCGACGTGGCTGGGCGTTGCAGGTGGACGAGCAAGGCTTTCAGCTGGCGCCGTTCGAGTTTGCCTGAAGGCCCGGGGCGTTATCGCACAATTGTCTTGCAGAAGCTCTAGACGCAGGCGTGATTTCTGTAGGAGCGGGCTTGCCCGCGAACACGGGCAAAGCCCGTGCCACACCCCGCAGTGCATGGCACTGGCTGCGCCAGTGTTCGCGGGCAAGCCCGCTCCCACAGAGTCCAGCGATCCTACAGAGAGTAATGGCCGGCCTCCCTGCCCTACCCCTTCTACACTGTCCCTGATTGCCCTGCGCTCAAGGAGCCAAGCATGGACGACCCCACCCCAGGCAAACCGCCGACCTTCTGGCAAATGCTGCACAGCATCCTCGCTGCCGCCTTTGGTGTGCAAAGCGGCAAGAACCGCGCCCGCGACTTTACCCATGGCAAGGCCAGCCACTTCATCGTGATGGGCACGCTGTTCACCCTGGTGTTCATCCTGGTACTGGTGGGGTTGGTGCAGTTGGCGATGCACCTGACCACCCGCTGACCCTGCACCGCCGCCCCTCTGTAGGAGCTGGCTTGCCAGCGATAGGGCCATCGGCACCCATGCAAGAATTGGCGTTTCCAGGCCTGGCCCTATCGCCGGCAAGCCGGCTCCTACAGAGGCTGGCCAACCCGAATACGAGAACGCCCGCAGGATTCCCTCCCGCGGGCGTTCGGCTTGCTTCACGGTCTTGAAACTAAGGCTACTGGTGGCTGACCCAATACACGGCAGTGACCACCACCAGCACGATCAGGCACAGGATCGCCCAGGCGTCGACACTGCTGTCAGCTTTGCGGACCTTGGTAGAGTTGCCCATTGCATTGCCTCTTGTAGTGATTATGGGAATGCACTTCACCAGCAGCAGTTAAGTCCAGCAATGTCCTTTGCTCAAGCAGGGGCTTTCAATAGTCGACGGGTGACGTAAGAAACGGGTACTGGAAGTTCGCCGGCCGGCCCTCGGCGCTGTAACGCTTGAAGTCGACACCGTAGTCGTCGTGCTCCAGCAACTTGAGCCAGCGCCGCGCCTTGTTTGCATCGATCGACTGCAACACCGGCACCTGGTGCTCGCGCAGCCCGTCACGGGCCAGGTTGATGCCGTGGGCATCGTCGTGCAGCATCACCATGGCCCAGCCGCCCAAGGCGAAATGCCCGCCCATCAACACCCCCAGGCGCCCCTCGATGCGTGCACGCAGGGCCTCGGGCGAGCTGTTGACGGCGCTGAATACCACGTCACGGCCCGGCACCCGGCCGGCCTCCTCGAAGGCACGCATGGCGCCGAACGCCATCTGGTCGTTGGCCGACCATACCAGCCGGGTTTCGGGGTAGCGCTGCAGCAGCATGGCCGCCTGTTCACGGGCGCGCTTGCGGCTCCAGCCGCCGTATACCACCTGGCGCAAGCGCACCTGGGGGAAGTCCGCCAAGGCCCGGCGCATGCCCTGCTCACGCAGCTGCGAGGCTGGCGTGTTCTTGACCCCGGCAAAGGCCACCAGGTCCACCGGGCCGCTGTTGCGCGGCAGCAAGGCGACCATCTGGTGCAGCATCTGGTAGCCGGCCTGCTCGTCATTGACGGTGAGCGTGCCGAGTATGGGCGCATATTTGTCGGGCTGGGCCTGGATGCTGCGCGCCTGGTTGGCGGTCAGGCCGTTGTTGACCAGAAACAGCTTGACCCCGGTGCCGCGGGACAGGCGGATGATCTCTGGCGCCACGTACAGTTCATTGACCAGCACCAGGTAGTCAGGGCGTTGCGGCCCCTCGAGAACCTCCCGCGCCTGCGCCATGGCCGCCTCGGCGCTGCGCTCGCTGTAGCGCACCTGCAGGCTCAGGCCCAGGTCATCGGCAGCGGCCTGCATGATGCGCGTATAGCTGGCCCAGAACACCTCGTTGGGCGTGCCGGGGTTGAGGAATACCACCGAGGCTGCCTGCGCGGTAGCCGCCAGCGGCAGGCTCAGGCACAAGCTTTGGCACAGCGCCTTGAGCATGCGATTACACCCTTTGAAACAAACCCGGGAGTATAACCCTCTTGCCCTGGCTGCCGAACAAATGCCAGTCAGTCTCACTTAGTCCGTTTGGTTCTTTTCATATGCAAAAACATCACTTTAGCGCATAAACCCAACCTGCTATCGTTCCCCGGCTCCGAACCGGAGTGCGCGGCCGTGCGCGCGAATAGCTGCATGCAGCCTGAGACAGGACTTTTATGTACGTATACGACGAGTACGATCAGCGGATCATCGAGGACCGCGTCAAGCAGTTCCGTGATCAGACCCGCCGCTACCTGGCCGGTGAGCTGAGCGAAGAAGAATTCCGCCCTCTGCGCCTGCAGAACGGCCTTTATATCCAGCGTTTCGCCCCGATGCTGCGCGTGGCCGTACCGTACGGCCAGTTGAGCGCACGCCAGGTCCGCACCCTGGCCAAGATCGCCCGCGACTACGACAAGGGCTACGCCCACATTTCCACCCGCCAGAACGTGCAGTACAACTGGCCGGCTCTGGAAGACATCCCGGATATCCTGGCAGAGCTGGCCACCGTGCAGATGCACGCGATCCAGACCAGCGGCAACTGCCTGCGCAACACCACCACCGACCAGTTCGCCGGTGTGGCTGCGGACGAAATCGTCGACCCGCGCCCGTGGTGTGAAATCGTCCGCCAGTGGACCACCTTCCACCCGGAATTCGCCTACCTGCCGCGCAAGTTCAAGATCGCCATCAACGGCTCGAAAGAAGACCGCGCCGCCATCGAAGTGCACGATATCGGCCTGGAGCCGGTGCGCAACGCGGCCGGCGAGCTGGGCTTCCGCGTGCTGGTGGGTGGCGGCCTGGGCCGCACCCCGGTGGTGGGTTCGTTCATCAACGAGTTCCTGCCCTGGCAGGACCTGATCAGCTACCTCGACGCCATCCTGCGCGTGTACAACCGTTACGGTCGCCGTGACAACAAGTACAAGGCGCGCATCAAGATCCTGGTCAAGGCGCTCACCCCGGAAGTGTTCGCCGAGAAGGTCGAGGCCGAGATGGCCCACCTGCGCGGCGGCAGCACCACCCTGACCGAGGCCGAAGTGCAGCGCGTGTCGCGCCACTTCGTCGACCCTGAATACCTGGCCCTGGACAACCTCGAGTACAGCACCCAGGACGCCGAGCACCCAGGCTTCGCCCGCTGGCGCTCGCGCAACACCCGTGCGCACAAGCGCCCTGGCTATGTTGCCGTGACCCTGTCGCTCAAGCCCACCGGCGTCGCCCCGGGCGACTTGACCGACAAGCAGCTGGACACCGTCGCCGACCTGGCCGAGCGCTACAGCTTCGGTTTCCTGCGCACCTCCCACGAGCAGAACATCATCCTCGCCGACGTCGAGCAGCGCCAGCTGCACGCACTGTGGCTGGAGCTGCGCGAAAACGGCTTCGCCACCCCGAACATCGGCCTGCTGACCGACATCATCTGCTGCCCGGGTGGTGACTACTGCTCGCTGGCCAACGCCAAGTCGATCCCGATCGCCGAATCCATCCAGCGCCGCTTCGACGACCTGGACTACCTGTTCGACATCGGCGAGATCGACCTGAACATCTCTGGCTGCATGAACGCCTGCGGCCACCACCACGTCGGCCACATCGGCATCCTCGGTGTGGACAAGAAAGGCGAGGAGTTCTACCAGGTATCGCTGGGCGGCAACGCCGCACGCGATGCATCGCTGGGCAAGATCCTCGGCCCGTCCTTCGCCCAGGACGCCATGGCTGACGTGATCGAGAAGCTGATCGCCGTGTACGTGGAACAACGTACCGAGGAAGAGCGTTTCATCGACACCTACCAGCGTATCGGCATCGACCCCTTCAAGGAACGCGTCTATGCAGCGAATCATTAAGCACAACCAGATCGTCGACGAAACCTGGCACCTGCTGCCCAAGGACTTCTCGTTCGACGAGCTGACCAACTGCGACGACTACATCGTCCCGCTGCAGATGTGGCGCGACCATGCCCACGTGCTCAAGGCCCGCGACGGCGGCCTGGGCGTGTGGCTGGACAGCGACGAGGAAGCCGAAGAGATCGGCGAAGACGTGCAGCACTTTCAGGTCATCGCCCTGAACTTCCCGGCCTTCACCGACGGGCGCAGCTACTCCAACGCGCGCCTGCTGCGTGACCGCTACAAGTTCAAGGGTGAGCTGCGCGCCATCGGCGATGTGCTGCGCGACCAGCTGTTCTTCATGGCCCGCTGCGGTTTCGATGCCTTCGCCATCCGTGCCGACAAGGACCCGGAAGACGCGCTGCAAAGCCTGAAGGACTTCTCGGTAACCTATCAAGCTGCCACCGACGAGCCGCTGCCGCTGTTCCGCCGCCGCTGATCGTTAACTGCACTACCGAACGGCCCGCCTTGCACCCAAGGCGGGCCGTTTGCGTTACAGGCACAAAGTTCATCAAACGCTGCCAAGTTAAAGCCAACCCTAATAAAAGCAGCGAACTTGTTACTGTTAAAAACAGCCCCGTTATTGCAAATAACGCCTGTCTCGCTACGCCACTAAAATGTCTCGTCAAGCTATGCGATAGGGCAAATAGCACCTTGCCATTATCGGTGCCGGCGCCAACACTACAGCTCCCGGCTACCGCCTGCGTAGCGCAAGGAAGCACCGCCATGCACAACGCCAACGCCCCACCCCCGGGCGCCTGACGAACCTCGGTTCGCCCCCTTCAATATGCACTTGCACTGACGGCCCGCGCACTAATGCGTGCCGCTGGATGCGTGCACTTTGAATAATGCCTGAACCGGTAAAACTGGTGACCCGATCATTAATGAGCGGGTCGACGCGCACACTTGCGCACCTAGAAAGTTGGTATCAGTAAGTTCACGTGTTTCATCAACCCACAACCAAGGAAGATCGATCATGACCCTGCCAGCCAACACTACCGTCACCACCCTCGCCCCACCCAGCGGCCTCGTCGTGGCCAACCCCACCCCCGGCTCGCCTCCCCTGTTCTGCCTGTTCACCAAGGACTGGCTGACCATGCAGGCATTCATCGCCCAGGCCATCCAGCTGCCCATCGCCGTGGGCGACTTCCAGAGCAAGTACGGCACCTTCAGCGACGAGGCCGAGGTCAAGGGCTGCGTGGCGGCCATGCAAGCCGTCCAGGCGCTGGGCACCACCTTCGGCGACCCGGTGGCACTGGTCAAGCAACTGGCCAGCAACCCGGCGATCCTGCAGACCGACACCGCGCCCGACCAGCTCTACGTGCATATCGTGTGGTTCGCCACCAAGCTGTACCAAACCGCCACCAGCTACAACCAGACCCTCGCGCAGTTCATGCAGGTGCTCAACGCCGTACCGGCCAACCAGCTGCAGGAAGTGGTCACGCAGATCCTGGTCGGCCCGGGCGGCCTGCAGTCCAACGCCGATACCATGAAAAGCCTGACCAACGACCTGATCCAGAAACTGGCCCAGTTCACCAGCCAACTGAACCCGGCGGTGACCACCATGAACACCTACACCGCCAACTCGTCGAAGTTCTACAAGGACGTCAACGACGCCATCGGCGCAGACGCCGAAGATGTGAAGACCTTCCAGCATGAAGCCGATGTGGCCTACAAGCTGTGGCGCGACCTGACCATCTCGGCGGTGACTACTTCGGTGGGCGTCATGGTGCTCACCGCAGGCCTTGCCTGGCCCATTTCCGCCACTCTCGCAGGGGTGCTCGGAGACCAGGCCAAAAAAGCCCGGGACGCCTATAACAAGGCCTGCCAGGAACGTGACGACGCGGCCAGCGACGAGCAGAAGAAGATGACCCTGCTGAACGACCTTGGCGCCTTCAACAGCAAGTCCGCCGATGCCAACACCGCCGCACTGGCCTTCAAGCAGGACCTGGAGCAAGTACTGGGGGTGTGGACCACCATCGGTTCCAACCTCGACTTCATCGCCAAGAACTTCACCCCCGACAAGTTCGACGGCCTGCCGGCCTGGCGCGACGCCATGATGCTCGATCAGGCCACCCAGGACTGGCACACCATCGCCGACAAGGCCAACGAGTACACGGCCAACTCGCTGGTGTCCTACAACATCGTGCCGTTCGGCCAGCAAGTGCCCGACCCGGCCAGCTGACAGCGCCTGCCCGCAGCCGGGCGCCCTGGCGCCCGGCCCCTTCGCCGTACCCATCGTTTCAATCATGGAGAACCCCCATGGCGACCCTCCCGAGCAACAGCGCGCTCGACTGGCCGGCACTTGCGCAACAGGCAGCCCCCTTCACCAGCCTCGCCAGCGTCACCGACCCGGTCAGCGGCCTGGTCGACCTGACCTGGTGCGGCCTCAAGACCAGCCTTTCGGCAATCCTCAAGAACCAGCCAGCCAGTGGCCTGCACAGCCTGGCGATTTTCGCCGACACCCTGGTGCTGGATGTTCCGCAGGTAAACACCAGCGGCCTGCTGCTGGTGGTCCGCGAGCTGGACGCCAGCGCCCTGGGCGACCAGCCGCTGCGCATCCAGCCCGGGGCTGATGGCAGCATCGTCGCCCAGGTGCTGGTAGGCGATGTCGGCGCCGGCAGCTTCTGCCTGGCCGCCAGTGGCCAGGACACCACGGTCAGCCCGCCCACCAGCACCGGCCCGCTGCTGGCCACCACTTACCTTGCCAACCGCAACGAGCCCCTCAGCGCCCTGGCGCCCGACCAAGGCAGCCGGCTGAGCACCCTGCTGGGCTACTCGTGGAACGTCAACAGCCTGTACTCAAGCTTCAGTGCCGCCGCCTGGCTGATGGACGAGCGCGACAACCCGCTTGCCAGTGCCACCGCCAAAGCGATGCTGGCCTGGGTGGTCGCCAGCAGCGCCGGGCTGGTCAACCAGCAGCAACTGCCCAGCGACTACGGCCAGCTGTACAGCCAGGCTGCCGCTCTGCTGGTCACCCTGAACGTCGCCGACGGCGCGACCTTCGTCCCCGTGCTGTCCTCGGCCTGGTACTCGCAGCAGATGGACGCCGCCCTGGGCATCATCCGCAACTACGAAGGCCAACTGGCGACCCTCGACACCCAAGGCGACATCGCCCAGGCCATCGCCACGGTCAGCGCCACCTTGCAGGGCACAGCCAACGACGAGATCGCCCCGCTGCAGACGCAACTGGACAACATCAACCTCAACACCGCCGCACTGCTGGATGACATTCGCCAGTTGCGCAGCGACTTCACCCTGCAGACGCAACGGGCCAACACCGCGCTGGGCGTGCTGAAAAACCAGATTGCCCTGCAGACCATCAAGGACCAGCTGGCGGCCGAACTGGGCCTGGCCATGAACGTGCTGAGCCTGGCATTCGACGCGGCCAAGCTCGAAGCCGGCGACGCAACGGCGGTGAAGGATGCGGTGGAGCACGGGGTCAAGGCGATCAAGTCGCTGGTCGAAGTCATCGAAAGCGGCCAGGGTGCCAACCCCGACAACCTGTCGCAGGCGGCGGTAGAGCTGCTGCAGAACCAGGCCGCGATGATGAACACCGTGCTCGATGGCAGCCTGCTCTGGGCCCAGGCCATCGCCCAGCAAAGCGGCGGTGTGCTGCCCACCGACCTGGCCGCCATCACCCTGGACCCGGTGACCGACTGGGACAACTACCTGGCTGCGGCCGAGGCCAACATCACCTCGCTGCAGCGGGATATCGGCGGCGGCGCCCTGCCGGCCTCCGACACCTACCTGGCCAGCCTGAAAATCCTCGCCAGCTACGGCAAGGCCATCGGCGGCAAGTTCGTCGCCTACGTGGCGCAACTGGTGCAGGCCACCGTGGTGATCGCGCAGATCAAGGCCGCCCGGGACGTGGAGGCGCGCTGGCAGGCAACCGAGGCTGGTGCCAGCTCCGACGTGCAACGGCTGGCAGCGCTCAAGGCATTGGTGCTGGGCCGGCAACAGGCGATCAAGCGCGCCCTGTACCAGGCCTGGAGCTATTACGCCGCCTCCTACTTCTACCTCAACTTCCAGTCCCCGCCGCGCAACCTGCACCTGGACATGGACGCCGCGGCCCTGCAAGCCGCGCTGGCGGGCGTGGCCGACTGGGTGGCGGCGGCGCTGGGCAACGCGCCAGGCGGCGATACCGTGCAACTGCCCAGCACCAATGCGCACATTGAGCTGGACTACGCCATCCTCGCCGAAGGCGCCAGCGCCGGCGCCTCCGACACCGCACTGCTCGACCAGGCCGCCGACGGCAGCTGGAACCTGGCCTTCAGCCTGCCGCTGGGCAGCGCCCAGCTGGACGGCGTGCTGCCCAACCGCGGCCAGTGCGCCATCTGGATTCGCGAAGCGGCGTTCTTCCTTGACGGCATCACCCCCAACAGCAAGGGCAACGTGATCGCCAGCGTCACTACCTCGGGCACCTACCAGAACGGCCTGTCCACGCAAGACGCCTACACCTTCGTCACCAAGCGGCTCAGCGGCAACTACGCCTACGCCGTGGCCGACCAGCGCGTGTACAGCCCCTGGGCAATCGACGCCGCGGTGTACATGACGCCGACGCCCTACACCCAGTGGACGCTCAACCTGGCGCCAGGCAGCGGCGACCCGAGCACCGCCAGCCGCCTGCGGGTCAAGCTGGTCATCGCCTACCGCGCCTGAACCTGCCCACCACGCGTGCAACGCCCAGGCGTTGCACGCCAACCTGGAACATCACCATGCAAGCACTCGACTTCGCCTGCCCGCCAGGCACCAGCCAGTTCAGTACCACCAGCGAGCGCCGACCAGCCGCTGACTACCGCCCTTCCTGCTGCACCGCCGATGCCGTCGGCGGCGCCCAGGCCAACGCCCTCGCCGCCATGGCCGCACTCGCCAGCACCTGCAACGATGCCGTCGGTTTGATCAACCAGAACCCTTTGGGCCGCTATCAAAACAACGGCTCATGCAGTTACGACTGCGGTTTTCGCGAGCAGACCTGGAGCTGGTGGGCCGACTACCGCCCGACCAACGCCAACCTGGCCTCGCAGGTGAACGGCATGAACCTCGCCGCCCCCTATGCCACGGCCTTTCAACCGACCCGGCAGTGGCTCGAAGGCGCCCTGCCCGGCAATGCTCGCCAGTTGCAGGAGCAACTGGCGCTGATTGCCAGCATCGATGCGGCCATCGCCGCCAGCGGCCAGCAGACACCCGAGCAGCAAGCCCAGCTGGCTCAAGCCTTCACCGCCCTGAGCAACCTGCTGGCAAGCAACCTTGGGCAGGCCAACCAGGCCTTGGGCAACCTGGCGTCGTTCCTTTCGTGGGCGCAACCGGCCACCTCGGGCCTGGCCGACTACGTCAACAGCTGCAAAGCCTACATCCAACAGAGCGCCATCAACCTGGAAAACGACCTGATCGGCAAGATCGCCTGTGGCGCCGGGGATGTGCGCAACACCATCAATGGCATGCTCAGCGACGTGGGGGCCAAGTTCGCCAGGATGCAGCCTGGCTTCGATGCGGTGAACGCCCGCGAAGTCAACGCCCTGCAGGCCGGCGACGCGGTGGCCGGAGTGTTCCTGGGCCTGCAGGCGGACAGCCAGCTGGTCGGCCAGCAACTGGACCTCGCCCGCACCTTCGAACCCGCCAGCCCGCTGAGGCAGATGCACCTGAACATCGCCGGCAGCACCTGGAACCATTTCGTGCAACAGGCCGACAGCCAACTGCAAGCCTGACCCACCGCCCTCTGCCAAGGATGATCGCGATGAACCCGACCACCTCCACCCCGCCAGGCGCCAGCGCAAGCCTGTGCATGCCCGATGCCATGAACGTCCCCGGCATCTGCCGCGGCGCGCTGACCCAGTGGCCGCAACTGCACGCAGCGCTTGCCCGCCTGGCCACCACTGACGCTGCACCGATGGCCGCCCACCAGGCCGGTGGCCCGGAGCAGTTGCAGGCCGCCCTGCGCCTGGACCCCGGCTACCTCACCCAGCCCACACCCCCGGCGGACCTGTACGGCCATTTCGTCTGGCTGGCGGTGCGCGTGCTAAAAGCCGCCCGGCGCTTCAACCTGACCCTGCAGCACCTGCCGGACCTGTTCAGCATGGCCCCCGGCAGCAGCGCCAGCGAGCGCGGCGGCTGGGTCAGGCAAGTGCTGGCCGGCGCGGACGGCCTGCTCGCCGAGGCCCAGGCACTGACGGCCCAAGCCAGCGCCTTCGGCCACCCGCTACACAGTGCACAGGCCAGCGCCCAGGCCAGCCAGGCCCGCTGGCAACCGGCTAGCGTCCAGAGCGAACCCACCCCCGCAGACAACCCTGGCCCGGCCCTGCATGCCTTCAGCCAGGCCCAGGCCCGCGCCCGCAGCGAGCAGTACCAGTCCGAGCGGTTGCAACTGAGCGCCGCCAACCAAACGGTGGCAGCTGCGGTCGGCAACATGGCCAGCGCCATCGAGACCCTGGCCACGGCCTGGCAAGCGATGGTCGCCCAGTTGCAGGCCATCGCTGCCCACCCGCCGGCCGAGCTGGGTAGCCTCGACTACCTGCGCACAAACCTGGCCCTCGACCAGGCGGTGGCGCAATGGGGCAGTTTCGCCGGCACGCTGGAACAGTTCGTCGCAGGTTCCCTGGGCAGCAGCCGGGTGATCGCGCGTACGGCCTGATGACCCGGGCAGCTCAAGCGGGGCACCTGCACGCCCCGCTTGACCTGCAGCTCAAGTTAATGGCTGGCACGCCGATATCATTGCTGTATTCATTACTGCGCAAGGACAGCGATGATGATCTCTGCCATCTCCGGTTTACGGATCGTGCCCCAGCAGGCCGCCACCGCAACGCTGGCCGCCAGCGTGAACCAGGCCGCAACCGTCACCGACACCCCCGCCACCCAGGTCACGCTCGGCCAGGACACCCGCATCACCGATGCCGACACCTATTCGTCCCTGCGCACCCCAGCCGTGCGCTATGCCTGGCAGAACGAAAACGCCCTCGACAAGCTGAGCATGAAGATGTACGGCAGCGTCACCGGCACCAGCATCGGCGCACGCTTCCAGGGCCTGGGCGCCTCGCTGATCGAACAACTGGCCGCCAACGGTGGCCAGCGGGTTTCGCAATCGGCTCTGGTGGTGAGCGACAGCAGCGCAACCACCCCAGGCGCACTCGAGCTGCAACGGGCCCACCTGCGCGAGCACGCCAGCAACAGCATCACCCTCAACCTCACCACCGCCTCTGGCGCCACCGTCAGCATCGGCCTGTACAGCGACGAGCAAGGCCTGGCCGTGGACGCCTCGGTCGCCAACGGCGAGCTGAATGCAGCAGAACTCAAGGCGCTGGCAAAAATTGCGGACGGCTTCCAGCAGGCCGTTGACGGCCTCGCCCAGGACACCCCGAGCCTGAAGCTCGACGGCCTGCTGCAGGTCGACCAGAGCCTGTTCAGCGGCGTGCAGATGAATGCCAGCCTGAAGCTTGCCAGCGGTGAGCAGCAAACCTTCGACCTGCGCCTGGACGGCAGCCAGCGCAGCCTGAGCCTGCAAGGCCCAGACGGCCAGGTAAAACTCGAACTCGACAGCCAGGATGGCGCGCTGCTGGGTAACCAGGCGCAACGCTCAGCGGCGCTGAACAACTACCTCACCCAGTTCGACGCGGCCCGGCAACGGGGCCAGGGTGACAAGCAGTTGAACACCCTGTTCAAGGATGCCTTCCGCCAGCTCAACAGCGTGGATGACGACAGCACCCGCCCGGCCAACCACGACTGGAAGATGAACACCCTGAGCCGTTCGTTGCTGAGCGGCCTGGCCGACTTCAAGGCATCGATCAGCCAGACCACCGACGCCCCCAACCCGATCCGCCAGAATGAAGTGGACCACTTCGACTACAGCGTTTCGCAGAGCACCAGCAAAGTCGGCAAGGGCAACAACTTCTCGGTGCAGCAGGACCAGCAGTCAAGCCTGAAGGCTGCCTGGCACACCAGCCTGGACCCAAGGGTGGATCTGCTGCTGACCCGCGACAACAAAACCCAGAACTACCGCTACTACCAGGTAAACGACCAGGCCAGCAGCAGCACCCGCACCAGCATCGTCGACGGCGCCCTGCAGGCCGCCAGCACCACCCGCGAGGCCAGCCAGAGCGAGCGGGTGCAGGAGTACGTGAAGGGTGACCTGAAGTCCGACAAGACCACCGCCGACAGCGAGCGCAAGGCGCAAGACCAGCGCAACCTGATCGATACCCTGCTGGAGCGCGATGCACGCTCGCGCAAGCTCAAGGGCATCTCGAGCTTTGCCCAGGACATGGCCAGCAACAGCCGGCAGTGGCTGCTTCAGGGCAACCCTTCGCGCCTCTGAGTAACGCCGGCCGGCGCGCCACATAAGCGCGCCGGCCGACGCAGTTTCAGCGGGTGCTGCCCTGCCCGATCAGTACGCCATCGACCTTTTGCCCGTACAGGTTGACGCCGTCATTGGCGTGGAACTTCAAGCGGGTCTTTTCCACCGAACCTTCCACCAGGCGCGGGTCCTGCGGGCGCTCGTGGCGGTTGACCCAGGCCGCCACATCCCACGCCTGCTGGTCGCTCAGGCTGCCGGGCCGGCCCAGCGGCATGTTGTACTTGATGAACGAGGCCGCCGTGTTGATCCGGTGCATGCCCGCGCCCCAGTTGTACGAGTCATTGCCCCACAGCGGCGGCATCACGTACTCGCCGGCCACCTTCTGGCCTTCGCCATTGGCCCCGTGGCAGATCGCGCACTGCTCGGCGTACACCTGCTGGCCACGCTTGAAGTCGTAGCCTTGCGCCGGCTGCGGCACTTCGGGGTAGCCGCGCCCGGCCAGTTCCACCGCGGTCGGCGCCTGGGTCGAGAGCCAATAGGCATAGACGCTCAATGCCGTCATCTGCGGGCTGTCGGCGGCAGGCGGCTTGCCGTTCATGCTGAACTGGAAACAACCCTGGATGCGCTCGGCGAAGGTGTTGACCTTGTCGTTTTTCTTGCGATAGGCCGGATACATCGGGTACGCGCCCCACAGCGGCGCTGAATGGGCCATGCGCCCCTGATCGAGGTGGCAGTTGCTGCAGTTCATGCCATTGCCCACGGCCTCCGGCATCAGCCGCCGGGTATCGACGAACAACGCGTGGCCCTCACGGACCAGCTTGCCGAAGGCATTGTCGGGGATCGTGCTTTCCGCTGGCGGTACAAACTGCGGCGCGCTACCAACGCCCGGCACCTTGAGCTGCG
Source organism: Pseudomonas sp. NPDC089406 (assembly GCF_044900265.1). Classification (NCBI taxonomy): domain Bacteria; kingdom Pseudomonadati; phylum Pseudomonadota; class Gammaproteobacteria; order Pseudomonadales; family Pseudomonadaceae; genus Pseudomonas; species Pseudomonas sp. NPDC089406. The sequence goes on from NZ_JBJDNC010000007.1 coordinate 82,848, forward strand.
ACTGGTCCGGCATGGCAATGGGTGTGGCCTGGGCGCTGGCCATGAACAGCAACGAGAGTGGCAACAGTGCTTTCATGGCCTGGCCTCCTGGTGAGCGGGCTGGGCGAAGTAGCCGGCCAATGCGTCGACCTCGCTGTCGCTGAGCGCCTTGGCGACGTTGACCATCAACTGGTTGGGGTCGTTGCTGCGGGTACCCATGCGCCAGGCCTTGAGTTGCGCCGCCAGGTAGGCCGCCGGCTGCCCGGCCAGGGGCGGGAAGTGCTCGCCGACGCCACTGCCGCCCGGCCCGTGGCACTGCACGCAACCGGGCAGTTGCCGGCCCCAGTCGCCATACAGCGCCAGGCGGGTCAGCGGGTCTGTGGCTATCTGCTGGCGGCGCAGGTCGGGTGCCGGGTCTGCCGGCATTTGTGCAAGGTAGCGGCTGACAGCGTCGATTTCCGCCTCATCCAGCGCCTTGGCCAAGGGCTCCATCACCGCCTGCTTGCGGCTGCCCTGGCGAAAATCACGCAATTGCTTGGCCAGGTAACCGGCCGGCAACCCGGCCAGGCGAGGGAAGCCGGCGGCGGCGATACCTTTGCCATCCGCCCCGTGGCAGCCCATGCAGGCCATTGCAGCGGGGTTCTGGCCACCCCGGTTGAAGATCGCCTGGCCATCGGCGGCATGCGCCAACGGCCCGGCCAGGATCAGCAGGCTGCCGATCGCGACGCGACTCAATGGGTTCATCACGGAGGTTCCTTTTCCTTGTTATAAGCTTAGACTCAAACGGCATAAGCCAATGAATACTAGGCCCCATCGCCGGCGTGCGACAACCTGCCGCCGGTAAGGAAAAGGGCGGAACCCCCGCTATTCACGCATTTACTGAGCTGGATCAACTACCAGAGATACAAGCCGTCGCAGCTTCGCGCACATCGCCCAGGCGCAGCGGGAAGTTGCTCAACCGCTCGTGCACCTTGATCGCGCTGCCGCTGCCGCGCTTGTCGATGTCCAGCAGCGCCGCAGGGCCGGCATTGGGAGTCAGCTTCTGCGGCACGATCAGGCGCAGGTCATCGCCGTGCTGTTCTTCCTGCAACGCATCACGGCTGCCGTGCAGGCGCTGCTTGACGCAGTCGGCGTACTCGCGCGGCGTCTTGCCCGACATCACATCCAGGGTTTCATGGGTCTGCTCAAGGTCCGCCACACTCGAGCAGCCACCCACCATCAAGGCAAAACCCATCACCAGCCATTTCATGCAAACGCTCTCCCACTTCAAATTCATGCTCTGACCACAGCTGGGCGGATTTGCTCCCCGATGTGGCAGAAATCTCATCGCCCGGGCCAGCCGGGGCGCAAGTGTACCCTCACATCGTGATATCTTTCCTGTTTGCTGAACCAATCCTTGCGGAGCACCCCATGAAATTCGTACACCAGCGCGAGCATCTGAACGAAGACGACATCGTCGTCGTCGAGGGTTCCCAGCGCTGCAATATCCGCCTGATGAACGACGCCAACTTCCGCAGCTTCAAGAACGGCGGCCGCCACACCTACCACGGCGGCCACTTCGACAAACTGCCGGCGAAGATCAACGTGCCCAGCACCGGCTTCTGGAACATCACCATCGACACCGTGACCACACGGCCGATTTCGGTGACCCGCAAGCCCGCCTCCACCTACAAGATCAAGATCATTCGTCGCTCGTCGTCGAAACTCGGATGAAACCTGCATGACCCAGACCACCAAGTACGTTATCAAATACAAGCTCGACGGCCAGCGCCGCTGGGATTTCGCGCTGATGCCCGACGCATCGCTGGAACAGGCCCAGGAGGCCCTGCGCAAGATCCACGGCGAAGACGCCGAGAAGATCAGCGACATCCAGGTCAGCAAAGCGCTGTAAACACCCGCCGCACTCAAGGAGTCGCCCATGATCACCTGGCAAGACCGCCGCATCCTCGACCTGCTGAACATCGAGTTGCCCATCCTCCAGGCGCCCATGGCCGGCGCCAGCGGCTCGGCCATGGCGATTGCCGTCGGCAACGCCGGCGGCCTGGGCGCCCTGCCCTGCGCCATGCTCAGCGAAGCGCAACTGCGCAGCGAGATCGCGGCCTTTCGCAGCGCCTGCCAGGGCCCGCTGAACCTGAACTTCTTCTGCCACCAGCCCCCGGCCCCGGAGCCTGAGCGCGATGCGCGCTGGAAGCAGGCGCTCAAGCCCTACTACGACGAACTCGGCGCCGACTACCAGGCGCCGACGCCGGTGTCCAACCGCGCGCCGTTCGACGAGCAGGCCTGCCGGCTGGTGGAAGAACTGCGCCCGGAGGTGGTCAGCTTCCACTTCGGCCTGCCCGAGGCTGGCTTACTGCAACGGGTCAAGGCCAGCGGCGCCAAGGTGCTGTCCAGTGCCACCACGGTGGAAGAGGCGCTGTGGCTGGAGCAACACGGCTGTGATGCGATCATCGCCATGGGCCTGGAGGCCGGTGGCCATCGCGGCATGTTCCTGAGTGACGACATCACCAGCCAGGTCGGCACCTTCGCCCTCGTGCCGCAGATCGCCGACGCCGTGGGCCTGCCGGTAATCGCCGCAGGCGGCATCGGTGACCATCGCGGGCTGCGCGCTGCGCTGGCCCTGGGCGCCTCGGCGGTGCAGATCGGCACCGCCTACCTGTTCTGCCCCGAGGCCAAGGTATCGCCGGCCCACCGCCGGGCGCTGGACAGTGCGCCGGCCAGCGATACCGCATTGACCAACCTGTTCACCGGCCGCCCGGCCCGTGGCATCAACAACCGCATCATGCGCGAGCTGGGGCCGATGAGCCCGCTGGCGCCGCGCTTCCCTTTGGCCGGCGGCGCGCTGATGCCGTTGCGGGCGATCAGCGAGCCGCAGGGTAACAGTGAGTTCAGCAATATGTGGGCTGGCCAGGGGTTGCGGCTGGGGCGGCAGATGGGGGCTGGGGAGTTGACCCGGGAGATTGCTGAGATGGCCGCTGGCCTCATCGCCGGCAAGCCGGCTCCTACAGGGGCCGTGTAAGGGCCGGCTTGCCGGCAATCAAGCATTCTCCCCTTCCCGACGGATGGCTTATCGCTATATATTCAGATACATAACGATAACCCGCCCCCAAGGAGCCTGCTTCATGCGTATTCGCCTGTCCCACCTGGCCGCCACTGCCCTGGCCAGCCTGATCTCCCTCAACAGCGCCTGGGCCGATGAAGTACAGGTCGCGGTAGCCGCCAACTTCACCGCGCCCATCCAGGCCATCGCCAAGGACTTCGAGAAGGATACCGGCCACAAGCTGGTCGCCGCCTATGGCGCCACCGGCCAGTTCTACGCACAGATCAAGAACGGCGCGCCGTTCGAAGTGTTCCTGGCTGCCGACGACACTACCCCGGCCAAGCTTGAGCAGGAAAAAGAGATCGTTGCAGGTTCGCGCTTCACCTACGCCATCGGCACCCTGGCCCTGTGGTCGGCCAAGCCTGGCTACGTTGACGCCAAAGGCGACGTGCTGAAGAAGAACGAATTCAAGCACCTGTCCATCGCCAACCCGAAAGCTGCCCCCTACGGCCTGGCCGCTACCCAGGTGCTGGACAAGCTGAAGCTGACCGAGGCCACCAAGGCCAAGATCGTCGAAGGGCAGAACATCACCCAGGCCTTCCAGTTCGTCTCCACCGGTAATGCCGAACTGGGCTTCGTCGCCCTGTCGCAGATCTACAAGGACGGCAAGGTCAGCGAAGGTTCGGCATGGATCGTACCGTCCAGCCTGCACGACCCGATCCGCCAGGACGCCGTCATCCTCAACAAAGGCAAGGATAACCCTGCCGCAAAAGCCCTGGTCGAATACCTCAAAGGCCCGAAAGCCGCTGCGGTGATCAAGTCGTACGGTTATGAAATCTGATGCCGCTGGATGCCAGTGACCTGGGTGCGGTCTGGCTGACCATCAAACTGGCCAGCCTTACCACCGCCATTCTGCTGGTGGTGGGCACGCCCATCGCCTGGTGGCTGGCGCGTACCCGCTCCTGGCTGCGCGGGCCGATCGGTGCGGTGGTGGCCCTGCCCCTGGTGCTGCCACCGACGGTGATCGGCTTTTACCTGCTGCTGGCCCTGGGGCCCCATGGCTGGATCGGCCAGGGGCTGCAGGCGCTGGGTTTGGGCACGGTAGTGTTCAGCTTCACGGGGCTGGTGATCGGCTCGGTGGTGTATTCCATGCCCTTCGTGGTGCAACCGCTGCAAAATGCCTTCGGTGCCATCGGCCAGCGCCCGCTGGAAGTGGCGGCCACCCTGCGCGCCAGCCCCTGGGACACCTTCGTCCACGTGGTGCTGCCGCTGGCCCGGCCCGGTTTCATCACCGCCAGCATCCTCGGCTTTGCCCACACCGTGGGCGAGTTCGGCGTGGTGCTGATGATCGGTGGCAACATCCCCGACAAGACACGCGTGGTCTCGGTACAGATCTTCGATCACGTCGAGGCCATGGAATATGCCCAGGCCCACTGGCTGGCCGGGGCAATGCTGGTGTTCTCCTTCCTGGTGCTGCTGATGCTCTACGCTGGCCGCCGTGGCAAGGCTGGCTGGAGCTGAAATGAGTGCATCGATACAGGCGCGGCTGAAACTGGCGCGCGACGACTTCACCCTGGACGTCGACTTGCAGTTGCCCGGGCGCGGCATCAGCGCCTTGTTCGGCCACTCCGGCTCCGGCAAGACCTCCTGCCTGCGCTGCCTGGCCGGGCTCGAGCGCGCTGCCAGCGCCTACATCGAGGTCAACGGCGAAGTCTGGGAAGACAGCGCCAACGGCCTGTTCATCGCCCCGCACAAGCGCCCGGTGGGCTACGTGTTCCAGGAAGCCAGCCTGTTCCCGCACCTGTCGGTGCGCGGCAACCTGGAGTTCGGCTGGCGGCGCATTGCGCCCAACGAACGCAAGATCAGCCAGGACCAGGCCTGCCAGCTGCTGGGCATCGGCCACCTGCTCGAACGCAAGCCGGCCACCTTGTCCGGCGGTGAAGCACAGCGGGTGGGCATCGCCCGGGCCTTGCTCAGCAGCCCGCGGCTGCTGCTGATGGACGAGCCATTGGCCGCGCTGGACAGCGCGCGCAAACGCGAAATCCTGCCGTACCTGGAGCGCCTGCACGACGAGCTGGACATCCCGCTGGTGTACGTCAGCCACTCGCAGGATGAAGTGGCGCGGCTGGCCGACCACCTGGTGTTGCTGGAGCACGGCAAGGCCGTGGCCAGCGGCCCGATCAGCCAGACCCTGGCGCGCCTGGACCTGTCGCTGGCCCAGGGCGAGGACGCCGGCGTAGTGCTCGAAGGCGTGGTGGTCGGGCACGACCCGCATTACGGGCTGTTCGAGCTGCGCCTGCCCGGTGGTGAAGGCCCGTTGCTGCGCATCGCCCACCCCGATCTGCACGTGGGCAGCACCCTGCGGCTCAAGGTGCAGGCCCGCGACGTCAGCCTGGCGCTGGCCGCCGACAGCGCCTCGAGCATCCTCAACCGCCTGCCGGTGCGGGTGCGCGAGTGCCGCGCCGCCGACAACCCGGCCCACGTGCTGGTGAGCCTGGAGGCCAGCGGCAGTGCGCTGCTGGCACGCATCACCCGCTACTCGGCAGAGCAGCTCGGGGTGCGGCCCGGCCAGGCGCTGTGGGCGCAGATCAAGTCGGTGGCGCTGCTGGGCTGAGCAACCAGGCAGCAGGCGTTGTCCATTGAGCAGAGCCACCCGATGGACTGCGCCGATGAGCGACTGCCCGCTGCCTGCCAGCCTGCATTATGTAGACGACACCCTGCCCGGCCTCAGTCGCCGCCGCTGGCGTGACCGTTTTCACTATTTCGATGCCGAGGGCGCGCGCATCCGCGACGCCGATACCCTGGCGCGCATCGCCGCGCTGGTGATCCCGCCGGCCTATACCGAGGTGTGGATCTGCGCTGACCCGCAGGGCCATCTGCAGGCCACCGGCCGCGATGCCCGCGGGCGCAAGCAGTACCGCTACCACGCGCAGTGGCGCGAACTGCGCGATGGCCACAAGTACGGGCGCATGCTGGCCTTCGCCCGAGCGCTGCCGGGCCTGCGCAGGCAGCTGGAAACACACTTGGCGCGCCCGGGCCTTGACCGGGAAAAAGTCATGGCTCTGGTGATCAGCCTGCTCGACAGCACCCTGATCCGCATCGGCAACCGCCGCTACCTGCGCGACAACCGCTCCTACGGCCTGACCACCCTGAACAACCGCCACGTCAAGGTGCAGGGCAGTACCATCCGCTTTCAGTTCCGCGGCAAGCGCGGTGTGGAGCACGATGTCACCCTGCGCGACCGGCGCCTGGCGGCGTTGCTCAAGCGCTGCATGGAGCTGCCCGGCCAGGCGCTGTTTCAGTACCTGGATGCCGACGGCCAGCGCCACAGCATCGGCTCCACCGAGGTCAACCAGTTCCTCCAGCAACTGACCGGTGCCGACTTCACCGCCAAGGACTATCGCACCTGGGCCGGCAGCAGCCTGGCGCTGAGCCTGCTGCGGCCGCTGGCCTGGGAGCCGGACAGCGAGGCCCGGCGCCAGGCTGCGGGCATCGTGCGCCAGGTGGCCGCACGGCTGGGCAATACCCCGGCCGTGTGCCGACGCTGCTACATCCACCCCGCCGTGCTGGAGCACTTTCACCTCGGGCGCCTGACAGCGCTGCCGCGTGCCCGGCAACGCAAGGGGCTGGAGGCGGACGAGGTGGCGCTGCTTCGATTCTTACAGGCACTGGCGCCCTAACGTTGATTGACGCACGCTATTTACCCCATCACGCAAGGAAATTTCCCATATCCGGCCATTCCCCCTATCCTTGCCACCGAGCACCTTCGCCAATGAATCACTGCGACTTTCATTGGCACCTGCAAAAGAAGACACGCAACAGAATTTGTCTGCCGGGGAATTACTAACCGCCGAAAGCGTCTTTAATGAGAAGGAAGAGGGACAGGCTCCCACCGCAGGGCAAAGGCCTCGCGGTTTTCTACATCACCAAGGAGAACTACATGCTGATACTCACCCGCAAGGTTGGCGAAAGCATCGTCATCAACGATGACATCAAGGTCACCATTCTGGGCGTCAAGGGGATGCAAGTGAGGATCGGTATCGATGCACCGAAAGATGTCCAGGTGCACCGTGAAGAGATTTTCAAGCGTATCCAGGCGGGCAGCCCGGCACCTGAAAAGCACGACCAGTAAACTGACAGCCAACGCATCGAGCCGCACGGACGCGCCTGATCGAATGCCCGCCCACGCGGGGAGCCTCCTGAACCTCAGGTGCCCAGCAATTCGCGCACCTTGGCGATCATCCTGTCCATGTCGAACGGCTTGTCGAACGCGGCAGTGAACAGCCCGGGGCTCGCCTGGTTCGCCTGTGCGCCACTCATGAGAATCACCGGCAGATGCTCGAGCTGCGGCTCGTCACGTATTGCCCGCGCCAGCTCCTCGCCATTGAGCACCGGCATCATGTAGTCGGTGATCACCAGGTCCACATGCTTTTCCTGCAGGGCATCCAGCGCCTTGCGCCCGTTGCTGGCCTTCTCCACCAGATAACCTTCATCTTCCAGGGCAAAGCCGAGGATGTCGGCAATCAGGTACTCGTCATCGACGATCAGGATGGTGTTCATGGCCCTGTCCCGTCAGCGGTCCCCGTTGGGAACCGCCGTCCCGCTGAGCACCCCGGCGGTACCCTCGAAAGCTGGCCTGAGGGTGATGCCCTGGGCGCTCAGGTTAAGCGCCTGCAGGGACGGATCGTGGTCGCTGTCGCGCACCTTGACGATCGACAGCACCCGGTGCAGGCGTGCCTCAAGCTCGGCCAGGCGCAGCAGAACCAGGTTGTCGACGATGCTCGACAGGTCTGGCGCCGGCGCGGTGATCTCGGCGCCGAAAATATCGCGCATTTCCCAGGTCAGCAGCACGGTCACATCCCGCGCCCGCAACTCGCCGGTCAGGGCGCGGAAAAACGCATTCAGGCGTGGCGGGTCGAGCGCCAGCCGGCCAAAGGCTCCCAGGCTGTCGATGACCACGCGCTTGGCTCCCGAGGCCTGCACCTGCTCCAGCAAACGTGCGCCCACCTGGTCGAGCAAGCCTTCGGTGGTGGGCTGCCAGCACAATTGCACGGCGCCGCTACTCTCCAGCTCACCCAGGCCCAACCCCAGGGCCTGCGCCTTCAGCCGCAGCCGCGCCGGGGTTTCGTAGAAGCCAAAATGCAGCCCCCGAGACTCCCGGCTGGAGGCTGCCAGAAAAGCGATGCCCAGTGCGGTCTTACCAACCCCGGAAGGCCCCATCAGCAGGCTGACCGAGCCTTGGGCCAGGCCGCCACCGAGCATGCGGTCGAGGTCGGGCACCCCAGTGCCGACCTTGTCGAGGGTCTGCCCGCCAGGTTGGCTGGGGTGGCTGTACAGCGACTCCAGGCGTGGAAACACCTGCAGGCCATCCTCACCGATCAGGCATTCGTGGCGCCCCGACAGCGCAGCACTGCCGCGGGTCTTGCGCAGTTGCACATGGCGTACGGCGGTGTTGCCGACCAGGTGTTCGCTGAGCTCGATCACCCCGTCGACCATGGTGTGTTCGGGGCTGCCCTCCTCCAGCCGGGCACTGGTCAGCAGCATCACCGTGCAGCCGGCAAAAGCGGCGTGCCCCTGCAATTCGGACACGAACTTCTTGGTGTCCAGGCTGGTGGTCGCGCGGGTGCGCGCGTTGAGCAAACCGTCGACGATCAATAATGAGGCCTGATGCCGGGCGATCTCCTGACGCAACAGGCGTACCACGGCATCCAAGCCGTCCTGTTCGAGGGTGTCGAAGGCACTGACGAACTGGATGGTATCGCCCACCTGCTGGCGGTCGAAAAAGCTCAAGGTCGACAGGTACTGGAACAAACGCTCGTGGGATTCGCTGAGCAAGGTCGCCACCAGCACCCGCCCGCCCTCGCGCGCGTGGTTGCAGGCCAACTGGTTGGCAAGGATGGTCTTGCCCGAGCCCGGGTGGCCCTGGACGATATAGGACGCCCCCACCACCAGGCCGCCCTTGAGCAGGGCATCGAGCCCGTGGATGCCGGTGCGCAGGCGCTTGAGTTGTTCAACCATGGCAATCTATCCGTCAGTCGGGTTGGCATCGAGGCAGGCCGGCAGGTAGAGGCTCATGCAGGTACCCTCCCCTGGCTGGCTGCTGACGCAGATGGCGCCGTTGCTTTGCTTGGCGAAACCGTACACCTGGCTCAGGCCCAAGCCCGTGCCTTTACCGAAGGCCTTGGTGGTGAAAAAGGGTTCGAAGATGCGCGGCAGCACCAGCGGGTCGATGCCCTGGCCATTGTCATGCACGGCAAAACGCACGAAATCGCCATGCAAACCTTCAACTTCGCCGGCCAGCTGTACCTGCTCCACCCACAGGCGGATCTGCCCCTGCTCGGGGATGGCATCACGGGCGTTGAACATCAGGTTGAGCAACACCATCTGCAGTTGCCCGGCGTCGACCTCGATCATCGGCAAGCCAGGCTGGACGCTTTCAAGCAGCTCGATATCCCGGGGCAAGGCATGCTCCAGCAGGCTGCGGGTAGCCTCGACCACCGCCGCCGGGGCAATGCGCGCCTCGGTCAGTTGCCGGTGGCGGGCGAAGCTGAGCAGTTGCTGGGTCAGCTCGGTGCCCCGCTGGCCGGCATCGAGGATGTGCTCGAGCAGGCGCTGGGTACGTGCCGGGTCCTGGCTGGTGGCCGCCAACCGGGCCGAGCTGAGGATGATGGTCAGCAGGTTGTTGAAGTCATGGGCAAGGCCCCCGGTCAGTTGCCCCAGTGCTTCGAGCTTTTGCGCCTGGAACAGCTGCGCGCGCATGGCATCGAGCTGCAACGCCGACTCGCGCCGGTCGGTGATATCGCGGGTAATCTTGGCCAGGCCGATCACCTGGCCCTGCTCGTCGCGAATCACATCCAGCGCCGCCAAAGCCCAGAACTGCGTGCCATCCTTGCGCACCCGCCAGCCTTCGTCCTGGGCCACGCCCTGCTCCAGCGCCTGGCGCAACAGCCAGGCCGGGCGGCCGTCGGCGCAATCCTGCTCGGTGAAGAACAGCGAAAAGTGCCGGCCAATCACCTCGTCGGCGCGGTAACCCTTGATGCGCTGGGCACCGGCGTTCCACGACACCACGTGGCCGGTGGGGTCGAGCATGTAGATGGCGTAGTCCACCACGGCCTGAACCAGCTGTTCATAGCGCGTTTCAGGCATGACGGAATGGGCGGGGCGGTCCGCTGAAACCATGGGAGCTCCACAAGCACCGCAAAAGGACATACTGAGCGTAGTCATAAAGTGCTGGCGGCACCGTGACTATCGACAGCTCAGGGCATGGTCGCCCGCGTACATTTTCCCTATAGTGGGCCGGCACCGCCCACCACAAGGACGTCCCATGCCATCGAACCCCCGCATGCAAGGGCTGCAGACCGACCTGCTGCGCACCGCCAGCGACCTCGACCTATTGTCCGAAGCCCTCGATGGGCACGCCCGCTACCTGCGCCACTCCATCCACAAAGCCGACGCGCCCGTGCTCGATGAACACGCCCAGGGGCTGCGCGACTCGGCCGGCAACATGCGCGAGCTGGCCGGCACCATCACACCCTGATGCGGCTGGCTGATTGACGCTTGTATATCAATAGGTTATAAAGCGCGCTTGATTGCAAAGGCCTTCTGATATCGAAGCCTGGGCGGTCAAACGTGCGAGTGTGGTGGAATTGGTATACACAGCAGACTTAAAATCTGTCGGCGTGAGCCTTGCGGGTTCGAGTCCCGCCACTCGCACCAAATTATTGTCGTTGAAGGCGCCCTTGCGGCGCCTTTTTCGTGCCCGCCGGAAATCCGCCACCCAGCTGCTAGAGTGGACAGTGTCACCGTCCACCGGAGCGCCACCATGCGCCATGCACTGCTCGAAGGGCAACGCGACATCGTCCTGCTGCTCGCCCGTGTTCTGCTGATGATTTTGTTCGTGCTTGCCGGCTGGGGCAAGCTGACCGGCTTCGAGGGCACGGTCGGTTACATGACCTCCCTCGGCGCGCCCGTGCCAACCCTGGCCGCCGCAGTGGCGGTGATCATGGAATTCGTGGTCGGCATCTTGCTGATCCTGGGGTTCTACACCCGGCCGCTGGCGCTGCTGTTCGCCCTGTTCGTGCTGGGCACCGCGCTGATCGGCCACCCGTTCTGGAGCATGGTCGACCCTGAGCGCAGCGCCAACATGACCCAGTTTCTGAAAAACCTCAGCATTATCGGCGGGCTACTGGCCCTGGCCGTTTCCGGGCCTGGGCGTTTCTCCCTCGACAAAGGCTGACGCAGGATGGGCGACTGCGGCGTCAATCGTCGCAGTCGTCGTGCCAGGCCGGGTGATCGTCGTCTTCGTCGAAATCATCCTGCAGTTCTTCGTCTTCCTCGACCTCGTCCAGTGCGCCGTAGGCGTCGGCTTCGGGGTCGTAGCCGTCATGAAATTCAGGGTCGAGCAGGTGATCGTGCTCGGGTTCGTGCAGGTCGTCTTCGTCGTGCATCACAGGCTCCGCTTGTACAGGCGTGCCTGTATAGGCCCATGCGCGCCGCCGGTCAATGGCCAGCGGCGTTAACCCTCACTTAACCGACAAGGCGCAGCCTTGAGGCTCTCCCTTCAATACGTCCTTTGCCCGCCCTCCCCTGGCGGGCTTTTTTTTGCCCCTCATCCATTGCCTTGAACTTTGCTCCCGCTTGCTTGGATCGCACAGGTGCAGGACCTGTTTTTTCTTCAAGGAGAAAGCGAAATGGCTGTGAATATAGACAACCTCATCATCACCACCCCGGTGCCGAAATCGCCGACCAACCCCGTGGCCCTGGAAGTCACCGGCGCCCAGGCGCTGGCCACCCTCAGCAATGTGGTGAGCCGCCTGAGTGACGGCTCGGTACGGCTGAGCGCCCCGACCAAAGGCGCCTCGAGCAAAAGCACCCACCGCACCCGCTGCGAATGGAAGGAGGCCGTGTACTGGGCGCTCGGCAGCGCCGCTCGCCACCGCAACCACCAGCGCATGCTGCTGGAAAAGGTCAACGCCGCGAAAAAAGTGGTGATTTCACAGATGCACGTGAAGGACGACGACAGCCCGGTGATCAAGGTGTTCTGGAACAACGGCAAGATCACCCTGGGCTTTCGCCAGGACTTCAACCAGGTGACCCCGCTCAGCGCCAACGTGCTGGCTGAAGTACCGCTGGGCACGCCGTTCGACATTACCATCGAGACCACTTCTGCAGGCGTCGCGACAGTCACCGCCACCTGCAACGGCCGCACGGCAGGCTCCGGGCCGCTGCAAATGGCCGCCAGCTGGAATGCGCGTACGTTCAACTTCCATGGCGGGGTGTACAACCAGGTGGACTACAGCGAGACCACACCGGCTGATGAGGGGTCGGTGTGCGTGATCAGCCAGCTTGAGCTGAGCCACCAGTAACGCTAACAGGCCACGCCTGCGGGCGTGGCCACCGCCGCCGTACATTTGCCGACAACAACAGTGAGGCACGTGGCCATCATTTGCTGCAGGATGCCGTCGCCCGCCCCGGAGCGCGGGGCAAACCATTGAAAACCAAGGAATTACAATGCCCTTGATGCGCCACCTTTTTGCGCCTGCCTGATCGCCCTGACCACCGGGTGCGCCACCGGGTTGAACTCCGTACAAGAGCAGGAGCTGGGTTACTACCGCGCGCAGAACATGGCCGTCGAAGAGAAGAGCCCCGGTGGCGCCGCTGCCTTTGGCCTGCTGCCAGGTGGCGGATCGTTCTATGGTCGGGCGTACGGGTATGGCGTGGTCAACCTGCTGCTGTGGCCCATTTCGATCCTGTGGGACCCGGTCAGCGGCTACAACGCTGCAGAATCGCTCAACTACCAGGCCAGCCGCGCCCACGTCTCACGCCTGAAGAAGAGCAAGATGGACGACTTGGACGGCCAACTGCTCGGCGAAGCCATCACGGCGCAGCAGTACACCATCGAGAAACGCAAGATCAATGAAAAATTCAGTAACGGTTATTGAGGGGCCAGCGCCGGGGGATTTCACGAAATTCTGACATTGGTGAAGGCAGACTGGCCTGGCTTCGATACGTTCTGTTCAACCCGCCAGCGCTTGTTGGCGGGTTTTCTTTTGTCTGTTTTTAGCCAATGCATCCACTGCAGGGATAACTGGCCGTTGGGGTGCCGCGTGCCAGGCAGCAGCCAATCGAGTAGTCCTGTCGCATTGGTGCGCCCCTCTGTTAACAGCATCCCAACGGTGGAGTCACCGCCAAGATGATCATGGATGAAGTGCTTGCGGTACCGCCGCATGCATGGGGCAGAGGGTTCCAATTACTGCCAATAAAACCACGATCCGATAGGGTCGCTGGATGCTTGTTCGCACGCCCATCCTTCCTTTGGCTTTTTGGTATATCTCCGCTCGGGCAGTTACGCCGACGGCGACCTCTTCATGAGGTTAGACCGGTAGACCGACAAGGGTTTCAAAAGGTGTATAGACATCGTGCCTAAATAAGGAAATACGATAGACATCTATCTTGATGATATCGACAGGCTCGATACGTCCAAAACGGCACCCGACTTAATTGCTCGTTTGAAACAGCGCCCTGCGCGGCCTGCTCCCTCCGGGAAATAAGCCGATCTGACTGACGCGAACACATGTCACCACGCGTTATCGTCGACGATTACGGCAAGCGCATAAGCTGAAAGGCGTTGTTCATAGGTAGCCATGACGCGGGGCTTGTCGGGGTTATTCGTGACACGCCTTTTCCTTCGGTGCCCCGGTTTGATCCCAAAGCGGGGCCACGGGACAATCCGCAGGCACAAGAAAAACCTGCATTCGTGGATGTTTCTACATTGCTTTTTATTCCGCAGCAACTGGCTCAACGGAAGACTGACAATACCTGCACTTTACGGCCTCCTTCCTGATTGCCTCGGCGCAGAATGGGCATTTCCGGTGAGTTGATGATTCCCCCATTTCAACGGTAGCGCTCTGGCTATCATCTGCAGTCTTAGATTCCAGCTTTGGGAGAACTTCAACCAATATCATGCCGACAACTGGAAGGCAAAGACCTATTACAAACCACGCATATACATTTCGAGACTTCTCTGCAGCAGTTTTCGCAGTGATGACTGCGCACCAGCCCCATAAAGATATAATTAAGTATTTGTGCTCGTGAAACAGTTGCATGGCATCCCTCCCAAAACAGCGGATTTTACCAGATTACGCCCACTCCAACATCGTCTGCCAAAGCGTGGCTCCCGGCCAATCACGGCTGGGCAGTTTCAGTTTCAAGATATCCGACCTAGGGTTTGTACGAAAAGTCGCCGAGCGGCGATCAGGCAAGGCGAAAACAGGCGAGGAACGGCCGGGGTCGCGTTCGACCGGAGTCGCGCTCGACTTTACGGGTTGTAAATGAGCATTCCGACCGGGCTGGCGCACCAGCCTGTTTTCAACGCAGCATGATCGTCGCGCAGGCACTTTTCTTACAAAGCCTAAGGCCGCATCGGAGATCGAAGACCTCAGTCACGCCAGCAGGCTCCTGGGGCACTCGAAAGAGGAGATCACAAAGTGGGTTACCGGCGCGTTGACGAGGTCGTCAGCCCGACCAAGTATACCGCCGATGCGGAAATGATCCCGGTTAAGGCGGAAATGATCGGGTTTTCTGGCGCACAAATAAAAACCCCGCAGACCTAGATCTGCGGGGCTTTCGAATAGTGGAGGCCGAGGTCGGAATCGAACCGGCGTAGACGGATTTGCAATCCGGAGCATAACCACTTTGCTACTCGGCCTCAAAGTTCGGAGTCAGCTTTCGCTATCTCCTTGAAACCGCTGGGCTTTTTCAAGCTAGCTGCGTTTCGATGGACGCCATTATGTCGGCATTCGATGCACCTTGCAACCCCCTTCAAGAAAAAAATCTTCAAGGGGTTCAAGGTGTTAGCGCAACCGCCCGAGTTTGCTCCACAAACCCACCAAGGTGTTCTCCACCGCGCCGCTGGCGGCGACGCCAATGCGCTCCTGCAGGCTCTTGCGTTCGGCGTAGCGCAGGTGGAACAGGCTGGCGTCGCGGGCGCGGCGGCTCAAGTACTCGTCGCTGGTGCCCAACTCGTCCACCAGTTGGCGGTTGAGTGCGGCAACGCCCAGCCAGACTTCGCCGGTGGCCACCTCGTCGATATGCAACTGCGGGCGGTAGCGGGCGACGAAGTCCTTGAACAGCTGATGAGTGATGTCCAGGTCTTCCTGGAACTTCTCCCGGCCCTTTTCAGTGTTTTCGCCGAACACGGTCAGGGTGCGCTTGTACTCGCCGGCGGTGATCACCTCAAAGTCGATGTCGTGCTTTTTCAGCAGGCGGTTGACGTTGGGTATCTGCGCCACCACGCCGATGGAGCCGAGCACGGCGAACGGCGCGCTGACGATTTTCTCGCCGATGCAGGCCATCATGTAGCCGCCGCTGGCAGCGACCTTGTCGATGCAGATGGTCAGCGGGATGCCGGCTTCGCGGATGCGCGCCAGCTGCGAGGCGGCCAGGCCGTAGCTGTGTACCATGCCACCGCCGCTTTCGAGGCGCAGTACCACTTCGTCGCGGGGGGTGGCGAGGGTGAGCAGCGCGGTGATTTCGTTACGCAGGCTTTCGGTGGCCGAGGCCTTGATGTCGCCGTCGAAGTCGAGCACGAACACCCGGCCCTTCTCTTCGGGCTTTTTCTTCTTCTGCTTTTCTGCCTTTGCCTGCTGCTTGCGCAGGGCCTTGAGCTCGGCCTTGTCGAACAGGCCCGACTCCAGGCGTTCGCGCAGCTCTTTATAGAACTCGTTCAGCCGGGTGACCTGCAACTGCCCGCCCGGTTTGCGCCGGCGGTTGCCACGAAGGCCGGCGATGGCCGACAGCACCACCAGGATGGCGATCACCAGGGTGGCGGTTTTGGCGAGAAAGCTTGCGTATTCGGCAAGAAACTCCACATTGACTCCTTGATAGACCAGCGCCCCTCGGGCGCGAAACGTAGCCAAGCATACCGATGCGCAAACCCCTCTGCCAGCCAGGGAAAACGCCGGCAACACAGTTCAAACAAGCTTTTCAAACGCTTGTATGTTTTTTCGTTGACAGCCTGCCTGGGGCATCCTACCCTCGCAGCAACTCCAACCGGGCCGGACCTTACCGTGGGCAACCTCTACCTGATCCGACATGGCCAAGCCTCCTTCGGTGCCGACAACTACGACGTGCTGTCGCCCGTAGGCGAACGCCAGAGCGTGGCACTGGGTGAACACCTGGCCCGGCTCGGCCTGCGTTTCGACCGTTGCCTGGCCGGTACCCTGCGCCGCCAGCAGGATACCGCCCGCCTGGCGCTGCACGCCATGAACGAGCAAGGCGTCGACGTACCTGCCATAGAGACCGACCCTGCATTCAACGAGTTCGACGCCGACGGCGTGATCCGTGCCCTGCTACCTGGCCTGCTGCCGGACGAGCCCGAAGCCCTGCATATATTGCGCAACGGTGCCCAGCACCGCAGCGAATTCCAGCGCCTGTTCGCGCTGATGGTGCAGCGCTGGCACGCCGGCGAGCATGCCGACGACGCCCACCTGGAAACCTGGCAAGCCTTCACCGGCCGGGTTGGCACCGGCCTGCAACGCTTGCTGGCAAGTGCCGCCAGCGGCGACGACATCGCCCTGTTCACCTCCGGTGGCACCATCGCCGCCCTGCTCCACCTCACCACCGCAATTACGCCGGCCCAGGCCTTCGCCCTGAACTGGCAGATCATCAACACGTCGCTCAGCCATTTGAAGTTCCGTGGCCGCGACGTGGCCCTGGCTTCCTTCAACAGCCAAGCCCATGTGCAGTTGTTGAGGGCGCCGGAGCTCATCACCTATCGATGAGCCCGGCCTGTTTTGTCCCTGTGGGACGCGAATATCACTCTATAAGGAATGCGCCATGACCTCCGTAGCTGATGCCGTGAAGAAGATGCAAGAGAAGTTCAACCCAGCCGCTGCCGCCGGCCTGGACCTGGTGTTCGGCTTCAACATCACCGACGAAGGCAAGCAGTACGCGCTGATCGTCAAGGACGGCACCTGCGACCTGCAGGAAGGTGAGAACCCAGACGCCAACTGCACCCTGGTGATGGACAGCGAAACCCTCAAAGGCATCGTCAGCGGCGAGACCGACGGCATGCAGGCCTTCATGGGCGGCAAGCTGCGCGTCGAAGGCGACATGATGCTGTCGATGAAGCTCAGCGAACTGTTCCCGTCCTGATCGGCGCTGCTGATTGCGATGCAAAAAACCGAAGCCTTGAGTGCTTCGGTTTTTTTTGCTCCGGCGGAAGTAAGGCCCTGTAGGAGCGGCCTTGTGTCGCGATGGGCTGCAAAGCAGCCCCGGCGGCCTTGCATGAAGCTGAGATCCTGGGGCCGCTTCGCAGCCCATCGCGACACAAGGCCGCTCCTACAGGGCAGCATCAAGGCCATTGATCCACCAGCAACACCCCGGCCAATAAGCCATTGGCACGCTTGTACCAGCAACAGCAGGAAATTAGATTAGCCAATAGTCCTTGCTACAGATCATAAGGAAATCGCATGACGCTCACCGACCAGTCCACCCAGGTACGCCCCGGCGAAGAACTCGATGCCGGCGTCATCGACCCTTATCTTAAAAGCCACATCCCAGGCCTTGCCGGCACGGCCACCATCAGCCAGTTCCCGGGTGGTGCGTCGAACCTCACCTACCTGGTGGCCTACCCGGACCGCGAGTTCGTTCTGCGCCGCCCACCGTTCGGGCAAAAAGCCAAGTCGGCCCACGACATGGGCCGCGAGTTTCGCATCCTCAACCAGCTCAACGCAGGCTTCCCCTACTGCCCCAAAGCCTATGCCCACTGCACTGACGAAAGCCTGATCGGCAGCGAGTTCTATGTGATGGAACGGGTCAAGGGCATCATCCTGCGCTCGGACATCCCCGCCGAACTGGGCCTCGACGCCCAGCGCACCGAGGCGCTGTGCAAGAGCTTCATCGAACGCATGGTCGAGCTGCATCAGGTGGACTACAGCGCCTGCGGCCTGGCCGACCTGGGCAAGCCCGAAGGCTATGTGCAGCGGCAGATCGAAGGCTGGGCCGGCCGCTACGAAAAAGCCCTGACCCCGGACGCACCGCGCTGGGAGCAAGTCATCACCTGGCTGCGTGAAAAAATGCCAGCCGACCACCCGCGCCCCGGCATCGTGCACAACGACTACCGCTTCGACAACGTCATCCTCGACAGCGCCAACCCCATGCGCATCATCGGCGTGCTGGACTGGGAGATGGCCACCATCGGCGACCCGCTGATGGACCTGGGCAACAGCCTGGCCTACTGGATCGAGGCCGGCGACCCGGCCCCGGTGCAGTTGATGCGCCGCCAGCCCAGCAACGCCCCCGGCATGCTCACCCGCCAGCAGTTCGTCCAGCATTACGCCGAACGCGCGGGCATCCGCATCGACAATTTCGACTTCTATTACTGCTACGGCCTGTTCCGCCTGGCCGGCATCGTCCAGCAGATCTACTACCGCTTCTTCCACGGCCAGACCCAGGATAAACGCTTCGCCCAGTTCATCCACATGAACCGCCTGCTGGAGCAGATGAGCCTGCAACTGATCGGCAAGTCCGCCCTGTAACCCTGGCAACGCCCACAACAAGGAAAACCGGCATGTCCAAGACCCACCTGTTCGACCTCGACGGCAAAGTCGCTTTCGTTTCCGGCGCCAGCCGCGGCATCGGCGAGGCCATCGCCCACCTGCTGGCCCAGCAAGGTGCTCATGTGATCGTCTCCAGCCGCAAGCTCGAAGGCTGCCAGCAAGTGGCCGAGGCCATCATCGCCGCGGGCGGCAAGGCCACCCCGGTGGCCTGCCACATCGGCGAGATGGAGCAGATCCAGCAGGTGTTCGCCGGTATCCGCGAGCAGTTCGGCCGCCTCGACATCCTGGTCAACAACGCCGCCACCAACCCGCAGTTCTGCAACGTGCTGGACACCGACCTGGGGGCCTTCCAGAAAACCGTCGACGTGAACATCCGCGGCTACTTCTTCATGTCGGTGGAGGCCGGCAAGCTGATGCGCGAGCACGGCGGCGGCAGCATCATCAACGTGGCCTCGATCAATGGCGTCTCCCCGGGGCTGTTCCAGGGCATCTATTCGGTCACCAAAGCTGCGGTGATCAACATGACCAAGGTGTTCGCAAAGGAATGCGCGCAGTTCGGCATTCGCTGCAACGCCCTGCTGCCAGGCCTGACCGACACCAAGTTCGCCTCGGCGCTGGTGAAGAACGACGCCATCCTCAATGCCGCGCTGCAGCAGATTCCGCTCAAGCGCGTGGCCGCCCCCGAAGAGATGGCCGGCGCCGTGCTGTACCTGGCCAGCGATGCGTCCAGCTACACCACCGGCACCGCGCTCAATGTGGACGGCGGCTTTCTGTCCTGAACCTCAGCCCTTGACCGCCTGCAGCGTGTAACTGAGCGGCAGGCGCCAGGGCGCATCCACCAGGCGCCACTCACCGTCGGCGCCTTTGTGCATCTGCCCCGGCAGCGCCTCCCAGGGAATGCTCTGGTGTTCCTCCAGCGCAGTCAGGCGCAGGCCGTTGGCCAGCAGTGCGCTGATCACCTCGCCCAGGCCGTGGTTCCACTCGTGGGTTTCGGTCTGGGTCAGCGCCTGCTCGGTATCGACGTAGGTCTGGTCGCTGTGCCACACGGTCGGCGCCTCGCGCTCGAAGTACGGGTAATCCAGCTGCAGGCGGTCGGGGTGGTCTTCGTTGACCGCCATCAGCATCGGGTGGCCGTCACGCAGAAACAACCGCCCGCCGGGCTTGAGCAATGTCGCCACGGTGTGCGCCCAGCGCTGGATGTCGGGCAGCCAGCACAGAGCGCCGATGCCGGTGTAGACGAGATCGAAGCTGCCGGCCGGCAGTACCTGATGCGCCTGGTAGACATCTGCCTCGACATACTCGATGGGCGTGACGCAGCGCTCGGCCAGCCGGCGCGCCTGGGCCAGGGACGCTGCGGAAAAGTCCAGGCCGCAGACCTCGGCGCCCAGGCGGGCCAACGACAAGGTGTCGGTGCCGATATGGCATTGCAGGTGTACCGTGCGCAGGCCATGGATATAACCCAGGCGCGGCAGGTCGAAGCGCACCACCTCGGACAGGTGGCCGGGCTGGCTGGCGAAGGTTTCCACCTCGTAGTCCTTCGAGGCGGCGTGCAGCGGGGCGCGTTCGTCCCAGCTGGCGCGGTTGAGTTGTTGCGAGCGGTTATTCATGGTGGCCTCCTTGCCTTTGTTTGTGTGGCCTGTGATGGCCTCATCGCCGGCAAGCCGGCTCCTACAGGTACAGCGCGGGCCTGGAGGTCTGCGCGGGTCGATTACAGGCAGGTCGCCGCTGCCGCGCGGCGGCGTTGGGCGGTCATGTCGTCTTTCTGCGCGTAATAGTCGACCCGCGTGCCGCCGGCCTGGGCGTACACATCCACGAACGACTCGGCTTCGCGGGTGTACACAGTGAAGCCCCCCGCCTTGCGCGCCTCCAGGTAGCCACTGGCATCCACGCCAAAGGCCTTTTCTTCCTGCCAGCTGAACTGGATGCACTGGGCGACCACGTCCGGGGGCTTGTGCGAGTCCAGGCGCGCGGTGGGCGCGCCGTTGCGGGCCGCCTCCATGGTCGACGACGCACAGCCCACCAACAGCAGCACCACGGTCATCGGCAGAATCGCTCGCATGTTCCATCCTCGGGGTAAAAAAGAAAGCGACTCTAGCACCACGGCGCAACAGAGTGAATTGTCAGGCCCGGGCCGCTGTCGCAGAACAGGACAGCCTTGAAAACCAAAGGAGCCACCATGAACCTTCGCCCTCTGCTCTGCGTCCTGCTGCTCACCAGCGCCCTGCCCATGGCGGCAACCGCTGCCCAGTCCGCCGAAGAAAGCATTCAGGCCCCTGAAACCCACAACCGCGAACTCAAGGTCGGCGACAAGGCGCCCGACCAGTACAAGCGCGACGATCAGGCCGTGCACGACTGGCAGGCCAAGGGCCTGCCCGAGCCTGAGAAGGAAAGCCACTGGGTGCGTATGGGCGAACACTACGTGCTGGTGCAGATCACCAATGGCGTGGTGTTGGCCATCCACCCCGCCAGCTGAAACCCGCGCCACGCCGCCCATCGCCTGGGCGGCAAAACCTGGCCCTGCGAAGAACCAGATCGAACCCGCCTGGTCTGATGAAGTGTCCGGTAATCCCTTACCGTTCAAGGACCCCATCATGATCAAGCGCGTGTTTTGCGTTTCGCTGGTCGCCGCCCTGCTGAGCCTGGGTGGTTGTGTCTACTACCCCTATCACCACGACCATGGCTGGCACGGCTGGGGCCACCCTTACTACCATCACGGCTACTACCGGCGCTGAGGCGCCATCGCGGGGCAAGCCCGCTCCCACGCCCCCATCCAAATAACTCACTACTCACCTGGCCGAGGCTTTTTGCGGTGCAAAAATTTTGCGCCGCAAAGAACCAAATCGAACCGGCCTGGTCTCAGGGTGTGTCCGGTAAACCCTTGCTGATCAAGGACCTATCTCATGCTCTCGCGTATTGCCAGCCTGTCGCTGGTCGCTACCCTGCTGTCGCTCGGCGGCTGCTACCACCACCATTACCACGACGATGACCGTGGCTGGCGCGACGGCGATCACCGCCATCACCAGCGCTACGACCGCGACCGTGACGATGACAACCGCCAGTACCGTGACCGCTACCACCGCTGAAGCGTCTTCCCAATCCCTGACTGGCCGCCGGTAACGCGGCAACTCCCCTATTGATTGCTCTGAGGTTCACAACATGCGTCTGACTCTGCCCTCCCTCGCCCTTGGCCTGCTGCTGTGCCAGGGTGCTTTCGCCGGTGACGGCACCGCGGCCATCGGCGGCGGCCTGGGCGGCGCCCTGGGCAACGTGGTCGGCAAACAGATCGGCGGCAGCACTGGCGGCGTGATCGGCGCAGGCCTGGGTGGCGCGGCCGGCAGCGCCGTCGGCGCGCGCAAGGGCAACCGCGCCGAGGCGGCCATTGGCGGCGGCCTGGGTTCGGCAGGCGGCTCCTACCTCGGCGGCAAGATGGGCGGTTCCACCGGCTCGACCATCGGCGCGGGCCTGGGCGGCGCGGCAGGTGGTGCGCTGGGCAACCACATGGGTGACAACGACGGCAGCAAGCACAAGAAGCGCCGCCACCGTCACTGATCGCGCACCCTGCTGATCGCCAGGCAAACGATGCGCTGCCTGGCACCGCCTGCGCCGGTGTTCGCGGCTAAAGCCGCTCCCACAGGGACCGCATAAGCTTCAGGCCTGCGCCGTACCTGTAGGAGCCGGCTTGCCGGCGATGAGGCCGGTACAGGCAGCGCAAGACAGCCCCGCGATTGCTTCGCCCCGGCAAAAACATTGCAGCACATCAACGACGCCCGCCGTCCGAGCTGCCACACTGGTGCCACTGCCTGACCGTGCCCCGTGTGAAGGAACACCCCTCCCCATGAACCATGAGTTGCTCTGGGTCCTTGGCCTGCTGGCCGCCGTCGTCACCTTGTTCATCATCAACCGCCCGCGCATGGACGTGGTTGCCCTGCTGGTGATCGTCATCCTGCCGCTGTCCGGCATCCTTACCGTGGAGCAGGCCCTGGCCGGCTTCAGCGACCCCAACGTGGTGCTGATCGCCGCCCTGTTCGTCATCGGCGAAGGCCTGGTGCGCACCGGCATTGCCCTGCGCATCGGTGAATGGATGAGCGAACGCGCCGGCAACAGCGAGGCGCGCCTGCTGGTGCTGCTGATGGTGGCGGTGGCAGGGCTGGGCTCGGTGATGAGCTCCACCGGCGTGGTGGCGATCTTCATCCCGGTGGTGCTGAGCATCGCCGCGCGCCTGAACATCTCGCCCAGCCGGCTGATGATGCCGCTGAGCTTCGCCGGCCTGATCAGCGGCATGCTCAGCCTGGTGGCCACCCCGCCCAACGTGGTGGTGCACAGCGAGCTGGTGCGCCATGGCCACACAGGTTTCAGCTTTTTCAGCTTCACCCCGTTCGGCCTGGTGGTGCTGGTGCTGGGTATCGGCTACATGCTGCTGACCCGCCACTGGCTCAACGGCGAGGTGCGCAAGGATGGCCGCGGGGAAACCCGGCGCACCCTGCTGGACCTGGTGCTGGACTACAAGCTCAACGGCCGCGAACGGCGACTGCGTATCCGCCCGGGCTCGCCGCTGATCGGCCACACCCTCGGCGAGCTTGAGCTGCGCACCCGGCATGGCGCCAACGTGATCGGCATCGAGCGCCAGCACAAGTTCACCACCCGGGTGATCACCGCCGACTCCGCCACCCTGCTGCAACAGGGCGACGTATTGCTGCTCGACCTGTTCGCCAACCGCGACGATCTGCGCAGCCTGTGCCAGACCATGCAGCTGGAGCCGCTGCACTTCAAGGCCGCCTACTTCATTGACCAGTCGCAGGAGCTGGGCATGGCCGAAGTGTCGCTGCCGCCGGGCTCGCAACTGATCGGCAAGAGCATCCTGGAGCTGGCCTTCCGCACGCGTTACGACCTCAACGTGGTGGGCCTGCGCCGCGACCAGCTGGCCGTCGAGGAGCAACTGGTGGAAGAAAAGCTGCGCCTGGGCGACACCCTGCTGGTGGTGGGCCCGTGGAAGGCCGTGCGCCAGCTGCAAACCAAGCCTCGCGACTTCCTGGTGCTGAGCCTGCCGGCCGAGATCGACCAGGTCGCCCCGGCACGCACCAAGGCGCCTCTGGCCCTGCTGAGCCTGGCAGTGATGGTGGGGCTGATGGTCAGCGGCCTGGTGCCGAATGTGATCGCTGCGCTGGTCGGCTGCCTGCTGATGGGCGCCGGGCGCTGCATCGACATGAACAGCGCCTACCGCGCCATCCACTGGCAGAGCCTGGTGCTGATCGTCGGCATGCTGCCGTTCGCCCTGGCGCTGCAGAAGACTGGCGGCATCGATCTTGCGGTAGGCGCGCTGGTCGGTGTGCTGGGCGGCGCCGGGCCCGCTGCAATGCTGGCCTGCCTGTTCGCCCTGACGGCGGTGATCGGGTTGTTCATCTCCAATACCGCCACCGCCGTGCTGATGGCGCCGGTGGCGATCAGTACCGCGCAGCAGTTGGGGATGTCACCTTACCCGTTCGCCATGACCGTGGCCCTGGCAGCCTCGGCGGCGTTCATGACCCCGGTGTCCTCGCCGGTCAACACCCTGGTGCTGGGGCCGGGGCAGTACCGCTTCGGCGATTTCGTCAAGGTTGGCGTGCCCTTTACCCTGCTGGTGATGCTGGTGACCGTGGTGATGGTGCCCTGGGTGTTCGGCCTGTAGGAGCCGGCTTGCCGGCGATGGGGCCTGACCTGCCTTGTGCTGCCCGTACTGGCCTCATCGCCGGCACGCCGGCTCCTACAGGGACCGCGCCTGGCCTGGGTTGCGGGTGTTCAGGCGAATTGACATCAATCGCCGACTTGCAACACACTTCCAGACCATCGTCCCAGGTGCCTGTAGTCGTTTTCCTGGATTTCATCCTCGCCTGCCGGTCGAATCCATGGTGTTTCCAGCCTCGTCGCGCCTGTTGCCTGTTGCGGCCCTGTTCGGCCTGACCCTCGCCCTGACCCTGGCCGGCATCCTCGCCCGGCCGATCGAATCCCTCTCGCTGTTCTGGCCAGTCAATGCCGTGCTGGCCGGCGTGCTGCTGCGCAACCCGCGCCTGGCCGGTGCGCCTGGTTTCGTGCTGGTGTACCTGGGCATGGTGGCGGCGGACCTGGCAACCGGCAGCGCCTGGCCGCCGGCCTTGTGGTTCAACCTGTGCAACCTGGGCGCCATCGTCACCATCTGGTACCTGATGGCGCGCCTGCCGCGTATCCACCGGCGCCTGCGTACGCCCCACGGTACCCTGACCCTGTTCGGCGCCTGCGCAGCCGGAGGCATGGTCGCCGCCACCCTGGCCTGCGTGATGGCAGCGCCATGGTTCGAGCAGTCGCTGCGCGCCACCTGGCTGGCCTGGTTCAGCGAGCAGTTCTCCACCAGCGTGCTGGTGCTACCGCTGCTGCTGACCGCCCCCTCGCCCCGCGCCTTCAGCCGCAGCACCAGCCAGCCGGTGCGCCTGGCGCCGCTGCTGGTGTTGCTGGCCTCGTTGGGGTTGAGCATCGCCTTCGGCGGGCCGGGCGCCATCGCCTTCCCCATCGCCGCACTGCTGTGGTGCGCGCTGAGTTATTCGCCGTTTCTGGTTTCGCTGCTGACTCTGACCGCCGGCAGCACGCTGATCGTGGCCGTGGCGCAAAACCTCATGCATTTCAGCGTGCCGCAAAGCGAACCCGGGGTGACCACCCTGATGTCGGCGCGCCTGGGCATCGCCATGCTGGTGCTCGGGCCGCTGGTGGTGGCTTGCGTCAGCCATGCCAACCGCAGCCTGATGGCGCGCCTGGCCCAACAGGCGACCGTCGACCACCTCACCGGTGCCCTCACCCGCAGCGCCTTCACCCGCCGCGCCAACGCCTTGCTCGATGCTCGCCAGCAGCAGGGCCAGCGCGCCCCGCTGACCCTGATGATGCTGGACATCGACCACTTCAAGCTGATCAACGACCAGCACGGCCACGCCGTGGGCGACCAGGTGCTGCGCCAGTTCGCCCTCACCGTGCAGGACCAGTTGCACGAAGGCGAACTGTTCGCCCGCCTGGGCGGTGAAGAATTCGCCATCGTCGTGCCCGGCCTTGCCCCGGAGCTGGCCCGCTTCACCGCCGAGCGCCTGCGCCGCGCGGTGCAGGACCT
This sequence comes from Pseudomonas sp. NPDC089406, assembly GCF_044900265.1. Lineage (NCBI taxonomy): Bacteria > Pseudomonadati > Pseudomonadota > Gammaproteobacteria > Pseudomonadales > Pseudomonadaceae > Pseudomonas > Pseudomonas sp. NPDC089406. Next base: position 108,529 of record NZ_JBJDNC010000007.1, read on the forward strand.
GCCCTTCAGCGAGGCCGGCGAGCCGGTGCAGATTACCGTGAGCATCGGCCTGGCCGGCTGCGCCTTCAACGCCGCCGCCCCCAGCCTGGACGTACTGCTGGCCGAAGCCGACCAGGCGCTGTACCGGGCCAAGGCCCAGGGCCGCAACCGCATCGAGCAGGCCGAGCCGTACCGCCAGCGGGTCTGATCAGGCCACCAGCAAGTCCCAACTGAGCTTGGCGATCAGCACGCACAGCAGCACCAGGAACAACCCGCGCACAAACCCCGCCCCCTTGCGTACCGCCAGCCAGGTGCCGGTCAACGCCCCGAGAATGTTGAACACCGCCATCGGCAGGGCAATGGCCCACAGCACGTTGCCCGACGGAATGAAGAACACCAGTGCCGCCAGGTTGGTGGCAATGTTGACCAGCTTGGCCGAAGCCGAGGCGTGCAGGAAGTCCAGGGCGAAGAAGCGGATGAACAGGAAGATCAAGAAGCTGCCGGTGCCCGGCCCGAACAGGCCGTCATAAAAACCGATGGCGCCGCCGATCAGCACCGCCAGGCACTGCTCGCGCCGGCCGATGGCGGTGGGCTTGTGCAGGGTGCCGAAGTCCTTCTTGCAGAAGGTGTACACCGCCATCAGCACGATCATCACCAGCACCATGGGGCGCATCACGCCAGCCGGCACCAGCGACACCGTGGCCGCGCCGAAGAACGACATGACGAAGGCGCTGAGCGCCGCCGGCACGATCAACCCCCAATCCAGCTTGACCTTGCGGATGAACGAGCGCGCCGCAAAGCTTGTGCCGCACACCGAAGCCAGCTTGTTGCTGCCCAGCAGTGCTGCCGGCTGCGCGGTGGGCAGCACGTTGAACAGCGCCGGGATCTGGATCAGCCCGCCGCCGCCAACAGCGGCGTCGATCAGGCCGGCGGCAAAAGCGAACAGCGAAAGCAGGGCGATATCCATCATGGTCGGGTCCGGGCAGCGGTGAACAGGCGGCCAGACTAATCAAAGCGCGGCAATTATGTTGAAATGCCACGTTGCGAAAACTGCAATGAGGAACCGCCATGGCCTTGGACATGTTGCGCGAGATACAAGCCTTCGTCAGCGTTGCGCACAAGCGCAGCTTCGTCACCGCCGCCCGTGCCCTGGGCCGCTCGCCCAGTGCCGTGACCCGTGCAGTACAGGCGCTGGAAGACAACAGCGGGGCCCGGCTATTCAACCGCAACGCCAACGCCGTGACCCTGACCGAAGCCGGCGAGCGCCTGCTGCCTCACGCCGAACGCTTGCTGGATGTGCAACGCGATGCCGCCGACGAGCTGGCGGCCCTGACCGGTAACGCCCAGGGCTGGATACGCCTGGCCGCCCCCGAGGTGCTGGCCAGCCGCGTGTTGCCGCAGGTACTGGCCGAATTCTCCCAGCGCCACCGGCAGATCACCCTGGATGTGCAGTACAGCGACCAGGCCCTCGACCCGCTGCAAGGGCGTTTCGACTTCGTCATCCGCGGCGCCTTCGCCCAGTCCAGCGAACTGATCGGCTACCCGCTGTGGGCCTACCGCCGGCACCTGTACGCAAGCCCCGAATACCTGGCCCGCGAAGGCATGCCGCAAGGCATCGAGGCGTTGCATGAACATGCGCTGATCCTGCACACCGCGCCGCGCATCCTCAAGGCCTGGCACTTCTGCCGTGAAGGGCGCATCACCAGCCTGCGGCCGCAGCCACGGCTGCGCCTGGGTTCGGGGGTGGCGGTGCTGCAAGGCACCCTGGCCGGGGCCGGTATCGCTCGCCTGGCCGACTGGCTGGCGGAGCCTGAGGTGAAGGCCGGGCGGTTGGTGCGGGTGTGCCCCGATTACCGCCTGACGTCGAGTACCGGGCAGGACCCGCAGATGCACGCGGTGTACCCCGCAGGGGATGTACCGGCGCGGGTTCGCGAGCTGCTGCAGGCCCTGCGCGAAGGCCGGCCGAGGGGGTGATGGCAGCCTTGGGCAAGGCTGCTCAATTTCTACTCAATCTGACAGGGGCCTTATAAATACTGGCCTGTAGCGTTTTATCCACAGACCTACCCACGTTTTTTGTGGACAGTTTCTTCAAGGCTTGCAGGAATTTTTACAGGCGCAACAACGCGGCGTTGGCCAGCCTGACCAACTCGACCCACTCACTGGTGCTGATGACTCCGGAATGCTCGAGCTCTTCGGCACGTCGCAACGCCTGGTCGTAGTCTTCTTCCTGCAGGATGCCTTCTCCGAGAAAACGACTGCGCCACTCCAGCATTGCTGCAGTGCCTTTCTTGCATTCCATAGTGTTGATCGACTCCAAGGCAGGGGACGGCCCGTAATGCCGGGCCCGTTGACGGGGGCCGGAGATTACACGAGCACCTTGGGCTTGAGAATGACTTGCAGCTACCGCCTGTCCAGCGGTAGTAAAAGCAGGCCAGATGCCAGTATGACGGGGGCTGGAGGCCAATTTGCAGGGAATGACCCATGCATGGCGCCGCGAAGTGACTTGTCAGTCACGCGGAGGATAGCACCGGCTGCGCCGGTGATCGCGGCTAAAGCCGCTCCTACAGGTACAGCGCCTGATCCAGGCTTCGCACAATCCTATGGGAGCGGGCTTGTCGGGGTGCCGAACCACCGCGAAGCAGACGACGCGGTGCATGGCACCGGCTGTGCCGGTGTTCGCGGCTAAAGCCGCTCCTACAGGTACAGCGCCTGACTCAGGCTTCGCACAATCCTGTGG
>NZ_JBJDNC010000007.1:111342-189720 GCF_044900265.1 Pseudomonas sp. NPDC089406
GGGAGCGGGTTTATCGGGGTGCCGAACCACCGCGAAGCAGACGACGCGGTGCATGGCACCGGCTGCGCCGGTGTTCGCGGCTAAAGCCGCTCCTACAGGTACAGCGCCTGATCCAGGCCTTGCACAATCCTGTGGGAGCGGGTTTATCGGGGTGCCGAACCACCGCGAAGCAGACGACGCGGTGCATGGCACCGGCTGCGCCGGTGTTCGCGGCTAAAGCCGCTCCTACAAGTACAGCGCCTGACTCAGGCTTCGCACAATCCTGTGGGAGCGGGTTTATCGGGGTGCCGAACCACCGCGAAGCAGACGACGCGGTGCATGGCATCGGCTGTGCCGGTGTTCGCGGCACAAGGCCGCTCCTACACCGGCGACTCAAGAATTTGCACTTCAGCTCGGCGGGATAGTCCCCAGCAAGCCGATCAGAATTGTCAGAAACAGAAAACCACCCAGAAACAGCGCAAGCTTGCCCATCGGAACCTCTACAGTGTGATGGCTGAACGGCGAAGGCTGACCGCTAGCGGCGCAGCTTGCCCAGCACGCCGCTTCGCATGGCTGGGCCTGGCACCATTATCGGCGCCAGGCTGATACGGTTACAGATTCAGCTTCGAGCAAAAAAAGCATATCAGATGGCTTTCGGCAGCATCCGTTAGCCAGGCACAACGCCCCAGGCCGCATGATCGGCTGGCCTGAGGGCAACCTTTCGAATCAAATGAGTCACCCAAGGACCCGGAGCCAATTCCCATGACCCAGTTCGCCGCCAACGCCGCCCTGCTGATCATCGACATGCAAGCCGGCATCAACCACCCGCGCCTCGGCCCGCGCAACAACCCCGAGGCCGAGCTGCGCATGGGTGAACTGCTGGCCGCCTGGCGCCTGAGCAACCGCCCGGTAGTGCATGTAAGGCACATCTCGCGTGACCCGGGCTCGGTGTTCTGGCCCGGCCAGGCCGGCTGCGAGTTCCAGCCGGCATTCACGCCGCTGGCCAGCGAGACGGTGTTCGAAAAGCATGTGCCCGATGCCTTCTGCCAGTCAGGCCTGGAGCGCTGGCTGCATGTGCGAGGCATCAGCGAACTGGTGATCGTCGGGGTGATCACCAACAACTCGGTGGAGTCGACGGCGCGCAGCGCGGGCAACCTGGGCTTCAATACGGTGGTAGTGGCCGACGCCTGCTACACCTTCGACCTGCAGGACCGCCAGGGGCACACGTGGCCGGCCGAGGCGGTACACAGCCTGTCGCTGAGCAACCTGGCCATGGACTACGCGCGTATTCTGCACAGCAACGAGGTACTGGCCTCAGCCCACCAGGCGCAGCTTTGACTGCGGCAACCAGCCCAGTTCGCCGTTGCGCAGGCGCCGGCACCATAGCCAGCCGTTCAACGGCCGCAGCCCTTCGACCTGCTGCCCCGGGTCGATATCCAGCTCATGGGCGCAATAAGCCTCCCGCGCCCTGCCCTGGCCCACCCCAAGCCCCTCGATGACCTGCGCCGGCACCCAGCCGGGTGCCTGCCCGGGGCAACTGCACAGGTACCAGTCCTGCCATTGCTCCTCGTCCTCGTAACGCTGGCCGATATCCAGCACGGTGCCCACGGCAAAGGTGATGGGTTGCGGGTATTCACTGCGGTGCGGTTCGATGACGACGTATTTCACAGGCCTCTCCCTGGCCGCAAAAAGCGCCGATGCTACCAGAGCCATGGCCAGTGACGCACATCGGGCGCTAAGTAACAAAGTGTGTACGGAATGTGCGGTGATACACAGCAATGCCAGAAAACCGCTGCCAGGACACACAGCCGATACAGCCATCTTCTTGAATAAGCGCCATCAACCCGCACCGATGGCCCCGCCAAGGAGATGCACCATGTTCGCCACCGCCCGCCTGACCACCCTGTTCGCCTGCACCCTGCTGCCGCTGGCCGCGATGGCCGCCGAAGCCTCGCAAAACCATCAGCCCGACGCCCCTGCCGCCGCTGTTAGCGCGTTCGGGCCACTCAAGCACGTGAATGCCGGCGTGCTGGATGTCGCTTATGCAGAACTGGGGCCGGCCACTGGCCCGGTGGTGATCCTGCTGCATGGCTGGCCCTACGACATCCACAGCTACGAGCAGGTAGCACCACAGCTGGCCGCCCAGGGTTACCGGGTTCTGGTGCCTTACGCCCGCGGCTATGGCGATACCCGCTTTCTTTCCGCCAGCACGCCGCGCAACGCCCAGCCCGCCGCGCTGGCCAGTGACGTGATCGCCTTCATGGACGCCCTGCACATCAAGCAGGCAGTACTGGGCGGCTTCGACTGGGGCGCACGCACCGCCGATATCGTCTCGGCGCTGTGGCCCGAGCGGGTCAAGGCGCTGGTGTCGGTCAGCGGCTACCTGATCAGCAGCCAGGAGGCCGCCAAGGCCCCGCTGCCACCCAGCGCCGAGCTGCAATGGTGGTACCAGTACTACTTCGCCACCCCGCGCGGCCAGGCCGGGTACGAAAGCAACCGGCATGCCTTTGCACGGCTGATCTGGCAGACCGCCTCACCGAAATGGGCATTCGACGACGCTACCTTCGAACGCAGCGCCAAGGCCCTGGACAACCCCGACCAGGTGGCCATTACCGTGCACAACTACCGCTGGCGCCTTGGCCTGGCCCAGGGCGAAACCCGCTACGACCCGCTGGAGGCGAAGCTGGCCACCTTCCCCGCCATCGGCGTGCCCACCATAACCCTGGAAGGTGATGCCAACGGCGCACCACATCCGCCCGCCGAGGCCTACGCCAAGCGCTTTACCGGCAAGTACGACTACCGCCTGGTCACCGGTGGCGTCGGCCACAACCTGCCTCAGGAAGCGCCCGAGGCGTTCGTCAAGGCGGTGGTGGACGCCGATCACCTCTAGGGCATTTGCAACAGGACATGTCTGAATGGCTCAAACCTTCCTACATGCGCCAACCATTGCGTACCGGGCTGCAGCCTTTAGCTGGTAAGGGCTGCAGCCTTGGTGCCAGCTGACTCGGGGACTGCTAAATCACCTCGGCACGTAGGAACGGTCTGAAAGTGACGTAGGACTTGATGAGTATTTCGCCGAATATGTATGAATAATCAGTATTTGCGTGGGGATTGAGCTGATAACTTGCCCGCTTTCCTACAACGGCACGGATGCCCACCAGTAAGAGACCGACATGGAACAGTTCCAGACCTCCGCCCTCGCCTTGCAAAAACACCTGCTCAACCTGCGCCAGCAACTGGCAACCCTGGATGCTCAGGGGCAGCAGGATAAAGCCGATCAGCTGGCGACATTGATTACCCATATAGAACAAGCGCTCGCGGGGCTGCCGTTGGCGCTGGTGCCGCCTACGTTGCAGTGAGGGGGCGCGCACCATTTGCTGTGCCAGCAGCAGTTTTGTGCCGCCTGTACCGGCCTTATCGCCGGCAAGCCGGCTCCTACAGGTACAGCGCAGCCCTGACGGTCATGCGACCCCTGTAGGAGCCGGCTTGCCGGCGATGAGGCCGGTGCAGGCCAGCCACCCTCAGCGCTTCACCCGCCGCTCATACGCTGCCAGCACAATCCGCTCCGACTGCACCAGATACCCCTCCAGCATGCGCGTCGCATCTTCCGAGCGCCCCTCTTCAACGCAACGCAAGATCGCCGCGTTCATGTCCAGGTAAGGCAGGTGCAAAAACTCAGGGTCGTTGAGCACGCCGAAGGCCAGGCGCAGCTCAGCCGAGATCTGCCCGTAGAACACCAGCAGCCGCGGGCTGTCGGCCAGCTCGACGATGGCGCGGTGGAACAGCATGTTGGCGGTGCCCACCCCCACCCAATCCTTGGCCTCCCGGGCCTGCATGCCCGCGTCCACGGCCTGGCGCATGTTCAGCGTGCCTGGGTGCAGCGGGAAGCCCTGGGCAATGGCCTTGCACTCGATGAAACGGCGTACCCGATAGATGTCGATGATCGAGGCCATGTCCGGCTCGGCCACGGTAACGCCACGGTTGGGCTCGTGCTTGAGCAGCCCTTCGCGGGTCAGTACGCGGAAGGCTTCGCGCAGGGTGTTACGGGAAATCTGCAGCGTCTCGGCCAGGGCCGCCTCGGACAGGCGTTGCCCCGGTACCAGCTCCCCCTCCACCAGCATGCGGCGAATGTCCTGGGTGATGGACTCGCCCAAGGTACGCGGGGTGGAGACTGCGGTGTCGTTCATGTGCGATCCAGAGTGAAGGTGACCGCGTGGATGTTCCCCGAGTGCCGTGTACTAGGCAAGCACCTGGGGCCCCGAGTGCTCCATCAGGTAGCACGGGTGAGTTGAAGTGTAACAATCTGGAGCATTATGCTCATTCAAACCATATAGATTGTTCAACAATCCAAGCCTTATAAACCCTCACATTGCTCGGTTTTTGTGAAACATGGCATGCCCCTTGCTCAGCGCAGTTATCTCTCATTGTAGGAATGCTGCCGTGACACAGACCGCTTTAGAGTTCAGCAAGGCCCGGCGTTCATCCTTGATCGCCGCGATCTTCATGATGGCAACTTCAGCCATCGGCCCGGGCTTTCTGACCCAGACCGCCACCTTCACCGCCACCCTGGGCGCCGCGTTCGCCTTCGGTATCCTCGCCTCGATCCTGATCGACTTCGTCGTACAACTGAACGTGTGGCGCATCGTCACCCTCACCCGCATGCGCGCCGCCGACCTTGCCAACACCGCCATCCCAGGCTCGGGTTATGTACTGGCCGTGCTGGTGATCTTCGGCGGCCTGGTGTTCAGCCTGGGCAACATCGCCGGTGCCGGCCTGGGGCTGAACGCCCTGATCGGCCTGGACCCTAAATGGGGCGGCGCCCTGAGCGCACTGGTGGCCATCGGCATTTTCTCGTCGCACCGCGCAGGGGTGGCCATGGACCGCATCATGATCGTGCTCGGCACGCTCAAGATCGGCCTGATCATCTTCGCCGCCTGCTCCACCCACCCGCCCCTGGGCGAAGCCCTGCGCCAGGCGGTATGGCCGGACTTCGTCGACTTCGCCGCAATCACCACCATCGTCGGCGGCACCGTCGGCGGCTACATCACCTACGCCGGTGCGCACCGCCTGCTGGACAAAGGCACCGTGGGGGTGGAGAACATCGATGTGGTGTCCAAGGCGGCGCTCACCGGCATCCTGGTCACCGGCGTCGCCCGCTACGTGCTGTTCTTGGCCATCCTCGGCGTGGTCGCCAGTGGCGTGATCATCGATGTGTCCGGCCAGGGCGCCAACCCGGCCGCCCAAGCCTTCGGCGCGGCCGCCGGTGAAGCCGGCCTGATGGTGTTTGGCCTGGTGCTGTGGGCGGCAGGTATCAGCAGCGTGATCGGCGCCTCGTACACCTCGATGTCGTTCATCACGGTATTCTCCAGCCGCATCACCGAACGCACCCGCCACCTGGCCACCGTCGGTTTCATTCTGGTGGCGGTCGCCGTATACCTGACAGCAGGCAAGCCGCCCGCTGCCCTGCTGGTGTTTGCCGGCGGCTTCAACGGCCTGATCCTGCCGCTGGGCCTGAGCATCTTCATGTACGTCGGCTGGCGCCGTTCCGACCTCATGGACGGCTACCACTACCCGCGCTGGCTGCTGGTACTGGGCGTGCTCACCTGCGCCCTGTCGTGGTACATGGCGTACAAGTCCGCCGGCGCCATCTTCGCCTTCATCAACGCAGCCTGAGACTGCCACGGAGACCTTTTTCATGCCTGCCATCGACCTTAACAGCGACCTCGGCGAAAGCTTCGGCGCCTGGAGCATGGGCGACGATGCCGCGATGCTCGACATCGTCACCAGCGCCAACGTGGCCTGCGGCTTCCATGCCGGCGACCCGGCCGGGATCCTCGGCACCCTGGAGGCCGCCGCCGCCCGCGGCGTGGCTGTTGGCGCCCATGTGTCCTACCCCGACCTGGTCGGCTTCGGCCGGCGCAACATGGCGGTACCGGCGGCGCAGCTGACCGCCGACGTGATCTACCAGATCGGCGCCCTGCAGGGCCTGGCGCACAGCGCCGGCACCGAGGTGCGCTACGTAAAACCCCATGGTGCGCTGTACAACACCATCGCCCAGGACCCGGTGCAGGCAGCGGCAGTGATCCAGGCCGTGCTGCGCATCGACCCGCAGCTGAAACTGGTGTGCCTGGCCAACTCGCCGCTGATCGGCTGGGCCACCGAGGCCGGCCTTGCCTGCGTGGCCGAAGCCTTCGCCGACCGCGCCTACACCGCGCAAGGCACCCTGGTGTCGCGCAACCGCCCAGGCGCCGTGCTGCACGATGTCGAGCTGATTGCCCAGCGCATGCTGCGCCTGGTGCGTGATGGCGTGATCGAAGCCGAGGACGGCCAGTTGATCCAGCTGCAGGCCGACTCGATCTGCGTGCACGGCGACAGCCCCGATGCAGTCGGCATCGCCCGCACTGTCAAAAGCCGCCTGCTCGAAGCCGGCACCACCCTGCGCGCCTTCACCGGAGCCCGCCCATGAACCCGTTCCAGCAAGCCCGCGAAGCCGCCGCTGCCGCCCGTGCCCGTTACCGCGCAGGGCTGATCTCGCCCACCGCCGGCCACGCCCCCGGCCTGACCCAATGCAACATGATCTGCCTGCCCCGCGAGTGGGCCTATGACTTCCTGCTGTTCGCCCAGCGCAACCCCCAGGCCTGCCCGGTGCTGGATGTGACCGAACCCGGCGAGTACAGCACCTTCCTCGCCGCCGATGCCGACCTGCGCAGCGACCTGCCGCTGTACCGGGTGTGGCGCGACGGCCAGCTGGCCGAAGAAGTCAGCGATGTGCGCGCGCTGTGGGCCGAGCACGACGACCTGGTGAGCTTCCTGATCGGTTGCAGCTTCACCTTCGAGAACGACCTGCTCGAGGCCGGCATCGACGTGCGCCACATCAGCGAAGGCTGCAACGTGCCGATGTACCGCAGCAACCGCGCCTGCCGCCCGGCCGGCCGCCTGCAGGGCAACATGGTGGTGTCGATGCGCCCGGTGCCGGCCGAACGGGTGGCCGATGCCGCACGCATCACCGCGCGCTACCCCGGCGTGCATGGTGCCCCGGTGCATGTCGGCGAGCCTGGCCTGCTGGGCATCGCCGACATCGCCAAGCCGGACTTCGGCGATGCGGTCAGCATCAAGCCGGGTGAAATTCCGGTGTTCTGGGCCTGCGGCGTGACCCCGCAATCGGTGGTGATGGCCTCGAAGGTGCCGTTTGCGATTTCCCACGCGCCGGGGCACATGTTCATCACCGACGTGCCTGACAGCCAATACCACGTGTAGGAGTGGCCCATGCGTTTCTATCCGGTCAGCCTGGATGCATTGCTGGTGGAGCTCGCCGACCTGGACGAGACCCTCGCCCTGTTCGACGCGCTGCAACAGGCACCCATCGCTGGCGTGCAAGAGATCGTGCCTGCCGCACGCACCTTGCTGCTGCACTTTCGCCCAAGCTTCATCAGCCGCGAGGCGCTGGCGGCGCAGATCGCCGCGCGCGACATCAGCGCCCGCCAGCGCCAGGCCGGCAAGCTCATCGAAATCCCGGTGCATTACAACGGTGAAGACCTGGCCGACGTGGCCCAGGCCCTGGGCATCGGCACCGACGAGGTGATCCACCGCCACACCGCCAGCGAATACAGCGTGGCCTTCTGCGGCTTTGCCCCGGGCTTTGCCTACCTGAGCGGCGGCGCCGGCTTTGTGGTGCCGCGGCGCAGCACGCCGCGCACGCGCATCCCGGCCGGTGCCGTGGCCCTGGCCGGCGGCTTCAGCGGCATCTACCCGCAAGCCAGCCCCGGTGGCTGGCAGATCATCGGCATCACCGGTACCCGCATGTGGGACCTGGAACGCGACGAGCCTGCCCTGCTGCAACCGGGCTACCGGGTGCGCTTCGTCGATGCCGGCCCCGCCGCGGAGCAGCGTGTATCGGTCGCGGTACCTGAGCGCCCGCAAGTGACCAACGACAACTGCCTGGAAATCCACTCGCCAGGCTTGCAGACCCTGCTGCAAGACCTCGGCCGCCCTGGCCGCGCCGGGCAAGGGGTGTCGGCCTCCGGCGCCATGGACCGCAGCGCCCTGCGCGCCGCCAACCGCGCCGTCGGCAACGAGGCCGGCAGCGCCTGCCTGGAAGTGCTGATGGGCGGCCTGAGCTTCACCTGCCACGGCCAGACCGTGGCCGCCGTCACCGGTGCCACCGCGCAGGTCGAGGTGCGCAGCGCCAACGGCCAATTGCTGCGCCCTGCCCTTTACGCGCCCTTCACCTTGCAGGATGGCGACCAAGTCAGCCTCCACGCCCCCAGCGCGGGCCTGCGCAACTACCTGGCAATCCGCGGCGGCTTCGACCACGCCCCGGTGCTCGGCAGCCTGGCCACCGACACCCTGGCCCAGGTCGGCCCGACGCCGCTGGCCGCAGGCGAGCGCCTGGGCTTCAACCCGCGCGTCGGCGGCGCGGCGGTCTCGCTCGACGAGCAGCCCACCTTCGACATGCCAGGGCGCGACCAGGTCATCACCCTGGATGTGGTGATGGGCCCGCGCAGCGACTGGTTCACCCCTGAGGCCCAGGCCCTGCTGGCCGAGCAGACCTGGCAGGTGACGCCGCAGTCCAACCGCATCGGCATTCGCCTGGCCGGTGAACAGGCGCTGCAACGCGCCATCGACGGCGAGCTGCCCAGCGAAGGCACCACCGTCGGCGCCATCCAGGTGCCGCCCAGCGGCCAGCCGGTGCTGTTCTTGGCCGACCACCCGTTGACCGGCGGCTACCCGGTGATCGGCGTGGTGGCGCCGCACCACCTGGACCTGGCCGGGCAGATCCCGGTCAATGCCCGTATCCGCTTCAACCCGCTGGGCGCCTTCGCGCCCGTGCGGCCTGCCCCTTCCAACGAGATTGCTGCCCGATGAAAAAGGTCCTGATTGCCAACCGCGGCGAAATCGCCGTGCGTATCGCCCGTGCCTGCCGTGACTACGGCGTGGCCAGCGTGGCGGTGTACGCCGACGCCGACATCGATGCCCTGCATGTGCGCATGGCCGACGAAGCCTACGCCCTGAACGGCCAGCGCCCCGCCGACAGCTACCTGAACATCGACAAGCTGCTGGCTGTGGCTGCCCGCTGCGGCGCCGACGCGGTGCACCCGGGCTACGGCTTCTTGTCCGAGCGCGCCGACTTCGCCCGCGCCGTGCAGGCCGCCGGCCTGACCTGGATTGGCCCGGACCCTGCCACCATCGACGCCCTGGGCGACAAGGTGCAGGCACGGCGTATCGCCTTGAAAGTCGGCGCACCGCTGGTGGCCGGCACCGAAGACCCAGTGAAAGGCGCCAGTGAAGTGCTGGCCTTCGCCGAGCAACACGGCCTGCCAATCGCCATCAAGGCCGCCTTCGGTGGCGGTGGCCGTGGCCTCAAGGTGGCCTGGCAGCTCGATGAGGTCAGCGACCTGTACGAGTCCGCCGTGCGCGAAGCGGTCACCGCCTTTGGCCGTGGCGAGTGTTTCGTCGAGCGCTTCCTCGACCGCCCACGGCATATCGAGGCGCAGATCATCGCCGACCGCCATGGCCGCGTGGTGGTGGTCGGTACCCGCGACTGCTCGCTGCAGCGGCGCAACCAGAAGCTCATCGAGGAAGCCCCGGCGCCGTACCTGGACGACGCCCTGCGCCAGCGCATCCACGACTCGGCGCGGGACATCTGCGCCGAAGCCGGTTACGTGGGTGCCGGCACCGTGGAGTTTCTGCTGAGTGCCGACGGCACGCTGTCGTTCCTCGAGGTGAACACCCGGCTGCAGGTGGAGCACCCGGTCACCGAAGAAACCAGCGGCGTTGACCTGGTCATCGAGCAACTGCGCGTGGCCGACGGCCTGCCCTTGTCATTCGAGGGCACCCCAACCCCGCGCGGCCACAGCTTCGAGTTCCGCATCAACGCCGAGGACGCAGGCAACGGCTTCCTGCCGACCCCGGGCAGCATCGAGGGCTTTTGCCCACCCAGCGGCCCGGGCGTGCGCCTGGACACCGGCGTGGTCGAAGGCTCGCGGGTCTCGCCGAACTTCGACTCGATGATCGCCAAGCTGATCGTCACCGGGGCCACCCGCGAGCAGGCCATCCGCCGCGCCCGCCGCGCCCTGGCCGAGTTCCGCGTCGAGGGCGTGGCCACCGTGCTGCCGTTCCACCGCGCAGTGATGGACCACGCCGACTTCACCGCCGACGACACCTTCGCCGTGCACACCCGCTGGATCGAGACCGACTTCGCCGGGCAGGTGAGCATCGCCCCGCGCAGCGCCGCCCAGCAAGACCCGGGCGTGCTGCGCACCTTCGTCGAGATCGACGGCAAGCGCCACACCCTGGGCCTGCCAGCCGCGCTGCTGGCCGGCATCAGCCTCACCGGCGCGGCGCCCGCAGCAGAACCTGCTGGCGAAGCGGTGGATGAGAACGCCGTGCTCACCCCGGTGGCCGGCAACCTGCACACCTGGGTGGTCGAGGACGGCGCCAAGGTCGAGGCCGGGCAAGTCATCGCGGTGATGGAAGCGATGAAGATGGAAACCTCGGTGCTGGCCCCCCGCGCCGGCACCCTGAGCATTGCCGGGCAAGCCGGCAACTACTTCGAGGCGCGCGCCAGCATCGGCCGCATCGACTGATACACCCCGCTACACCCTGAACCACCACGCGCACTCGGGCCTTCGGGCCCGAGGGGCCGCGTGTTGCCGGAATTCACCGTTTCGGCCGCTGTTGCACACATAACAACAACGTTCATTGACCCTCCTGCCACTACGGAGCATGCCAGGCATGTCGTCAAACAAGACCCTTGCAACACTCGGTTCCTGCGCACTGTTGTTCCCCCTGGCGGCCTCGGCGGATTTCATCGCCGACAGCACCGCTGCGGTGGAACTGCGCAACTTCTACTTCAACCGCGATTTTCGTAACGGCCCGCCCACCGCGCAGCGCGATTCGGCTGCCGAATGGGCCCAAGGGGCGATGTTGCGGTTCACCTCCGGCTACACCGAAGGCACCGTCGGTTTGGGCCTCGATGCCCTGGGCATGTACGGCTTCAAGCTCGACGGCGGCGACGGCTCAGGCGGTACCGGCCTGCTGCCGGCCGACCTCAGTGCCAACAACGGCCAGGGCTCGCAGCGCGAGTACGCCAAACTGGAGCTGACCGCCAAGGCGAAGGTGTCGCAAACCGTGCTGAAAGTCGGCTCGCTGGCGTTCCGTAACCCGGTGGCGCAGAGCAACGACACCCGCCTGCTGCCATCCACCTTCGAAGGCGCCATGGTCACCTCGAGCGACATCGACAACCTGGCGTTGCAGGTGGGCAAACTGCGGCAGATCAAATTCAACAGCTCGACCAACTACCAGGACTTCACCGGCAACCGCATCGGCGGGGTGAGCGATGATTTTCGCTTTGCCGGCGGCACCTACAGCTTCAGCAAGGGGCTCAGCACCAGCCTGTTCTATGGCAACCTGGAAGACGTCTACCAGCAGGTGTTCGGTGGCGTTGTCTATGAGTTGCCGCTGGCCGCGCAGCAGTCGCTGAAGTTCGACCTGCGCTATGCCAAAAGCCGCGAGGACGGCAGCTTTCGCCCGCTCGACAACCGCTCGGCCAACGGCCAGGTGGCCTACACCCTGGGCGGCCATATGTTCACTGCAGCCTACCAGCGCATGAGCGGTGACGACCCCTTCCCCTACATCGCCAACAGCGACCCGTACCTGGTCAACTTCGTGCAGATCAACGACTTTGCCAATATCGACGAGCGTTCGTGGCAACTGCGTTATGACTACAACTTCGCGGCCATGGGCGTGCCGGGGCTGACCTTCATGACCCGCTATGTCAGCGGTGACAATGTGCAGGTGGGTGGCGGGCATGGCGGCAAGGAATGGGAGCGCAATACCGATATCGGCTATGTGGTGCAGAGCGGGGCGTTGAAGAACCTTGGGGTGAAGGTGCGAAATGCCACGGTGCGCTCGAACTTTGGTAATGACCTGGACGAGACGCGGTTGATCGTCAGTTATACGTGGGGGCTTTGGTAGAGCTCGGCCAAGCCGCCGCCTACCTGTAGGAGCGGCCTTGTGTCGCGAAAGGGCTGCACAGCAGCCCCGGCGATCTTGCATGATGTCGAGATCCTGGGGCCGCTTCGCGACCCTTTCGCGACACAAGGCCGCTCCTACAGAGACCGCCTATGATCGGCGGTTCAGGGTTTGCCCATCGGCATCGGCACGCCACCCGGGAACACGTTCCGGTCACCCAGCTTCTCCAGCAAGAAGTCATACACCAGCCGAATCCTGCGCGGCGCAGGCCCTGGCCGGGTTCGATAGAGAATCAGCTCCAGCGGCGGCGGCGCATAGTCCGACATCACCTCTATCAACGTGCCTTGAGTGAGATGCGGCTCAGCCAGATACAGCGGAACCTGGGCAAACACCGCCCCTTGCAGGACCATTTCAAGCTCGGTCTCCGGGTCGTCACAGGTAAAGCCCGGCTGCTCGGGAATGAAGCTGCCATCGTCAGGGAAAACCCACGGCCAGCCACGGCCAGTCCTGCGGTCCTGCAGCAGCGACAACGGCATGGCTTTGAGTGCTTCGAGGCTCAAAGGTGTGCCGGCACTGGCAATCAGCTCGGGCGCAGCCACCACCATCAGCGGCACGCTGGCCACCGTCCTGGCAATGAAACGCCGGTCGCGCACACTGCCCACCCGAATGCCGATGTCGATCTTCGAAACCACCGAGTCGGTCAGTTCATCATCCAGCGTAAGGTCGATGCTCAACTTCGGGTGTTGCCGGCGTAGTTCGGCCAGAAAGCGCGCCAGGTAGAGCTTGCCGATGGCATGGGGCGCCGTCAGCCCCACCCGCCCTGACAGCTCCTGGTCGGCATCGCGATCGGCCCTGACGAACAACTGGTCGAAGCCATCCACGGCGGCTTTCGCCTCCCGGGCCAGCGCCCTGCCGAAATCGGTGATGCGCATCTGCCGGGTACTGCGGTGAAACAGCGGCTCACCCATCAGCCGCTCCAGCTCCTGCACCGCCCGGGTGACTTTTTGCGGTGATGTGGCCAGTTGGTTGGCGGCCTCACGGAACGACGAGCAATCCGCAACGGCCAGGAAAACCCTGACCATGTCGAGTCGGTTCAGCATCGGTTTCTTCCACTTTCAGGAATACTCAAATCCTGAATATTCCATTCTCTGTGACAAACCCGCAACCCATAATCGCTGCCAACGCCACCCACTGAGGTTACTGAAATGAGCAAAGGTATCGAAGGTAAAGTCGTCGTGATCACGGGTGCCAGCAGCGGCCTGGGCGAGTCCACCGCCCGCCACCTGGCCAGGCTGGGTGCAGCGGTGGTGCTTGGTGCACGCCGCGAAGAGCGCCTGAATGCTATCGTCGAACAGATCAAAGCCGAAGGTGGCCAAGCCACCGCCCGGGCAGTGGATGTAACCCGCCGTGAAGACCTGGCGGCCCTGGTGCAACACGCGGTGAGCACCTTCGGCCGCGTGGATGTGATGATCAACAATGCTGGGTTGATGGCCATTTCGCCGATTGCCGAACTGCGCGTCGATGAATGGGACCGGATGATCGATATCAACATCAAAGGCGTGATGTATGGCATCGCCGCCGCGCTGCCGCTGTTCGAGCAGCAAGGCGCCGGGCACTTCATCAATATTTCATCGGTGGCCGGTATCAAGGTGTTCAGCCCAGGCGGCTCGGTGTACAGCGGCACCAAATACGCGGTGCGGGCGATCTCCGAAGGCTTGCGCCATGAAGTCGGCAGAAGCATCCGCACCACCACCATCGAACCCGGCGCGGTGGATTCCGAGCTCAAACACGGCAGCACGCACGAAACCAGCGCGCAGGCAGTGGCCGAGTTCTACAAGCAGGCAATCCCGGCAGAATCGGTTGCCCGGGCCATCGCCTTCGCCATCGAGCAACCGGCGGATGTGGACATCAACGAGATCGTGCTGCGCCCGACCTCCCAGGACTTCTAAGCCAACCGCCGCCCCATCTCCACGACTGCAACATTCGAGGAAACACGCATGAAAATTCTGATGGTACTGACCTCGCACGATCAACTCGGCAACACCGGCTTGAAAACCGGTTTCTGGCTCGAAGAATTCGCAGCCCCCTACTACGTGTTCAAGGACGCCGGTGCCGAAGTCGTGCTGGCGTCCCCGGCAGGCGGCCAGCCGCCGCTCGACCCGAAAAGCGAGCTGGCGGACTTCCAGACGGACATGACCCGTCGCTTCAATGCCGACCCGGCCGCGCAACAGGCACTGGCCAATACGGTCAAGCTCGACAGCGTCAACGCGAAGGATTTCGACACCGTGTTCTACCCGGGCGGCCATGGCCCGCTGTGGGACCTTGCCGAATCGCAGACCTCCATCAGCCTGATCGAAGCGTTCGAACGCGCCGGCAAACCCATTGGCTTCGTCTGCCACGCGCCGGGCGCGCTGCGCCATGTGAAAGCGGCCGATGGCTCGCCGCTGATCAAGGGCCGCCGGGTGACTGGGTTCACCAATGGCGAGGAAGCCGCCGTTGAGCTCACCGATGTGGTGCCGTTCTTGATCGAGGACGAGTTCCAGCGCCTGGGCGGGCTGTATGAGAAAGGCCCGGATTGGGCGCCGTTCGTGGTCGAAGACGGCAAGTTGATCACCGGGCAGAACCCGGCAAGCTCCGAAGCGGTGGCCGAGGCGCTGGTTGCCCGGGTGAAGTGATTTTTGCAGGTTCTCGCAGCCGCATTACCAGCCCCATCACAGGCTTGCCTGCGATGGGGCTTTCACTGAATTTCAGGCAACTTATCCTGTTTGTGCTGCCTCCAGACGCTGCATGGCTTATCCTTGCGCCACGCAATCAACTTCGAAGCAGTGAATTGAACGATGGGTTTTGAACAACTAGCTGGACTCCGTGACCGCCTGCGGGCTGAAAAAGAGCAGGCCAAGGCCGAAAGCGCCCCCCAGCGCAAGCGCAAACCCGCCGCCCAGGCCAAGCCTCGCGAGCAGGACCCGGCAGTGGCAGCGATCTGGCCGTTGCAGAAGCACTTTCCGCAGGCCTTCCCGGTCAACCCCGCGCCCAAGGTGCCGCTCAAGGAAGGCATTTTCAAGGATGCCGAGCAACACCTGGAGCTGCTTGGGCTGACCCGCGAACAGCTCAAATTGGGGATTTCCACCTGGTGCAAGGGCAACCGGTACTGGGCCAGCATGGTCGAGGATGCGCCGCGGCTGGATTTGAACGGGCAGCCAGCGGGGACCGTGACTGCGGCCCAGGCGCTGCATGCCAAGCAGCAGGCTTCGCGCCAGCGTAGTCAGGATCGGCGTAATCGGGCCAAGGCCAAGGTCCGTGATGCTGCACCTGCTCCAGAGGCTACCGTGGAGCCAGCTGCGCAGTAGATCGAGCCGCACCGCGCTTATGCCAGCACGGGTCGATAACCGGGCAAAACCCCATGGCAGCAAGGTCATTGCAGGCATACGTCTATTTCGCGCCAGCCCGAGGGCCATGTCTGTCAGTTAGCGTTTCAAATAGGGCTGCTTTGCAGCCCTTCGCAGGCGAGTCCGCTCCCACAGGTACAGCACCAGCTTGAAATGTTGCGCCCCCTGTGGGGAGCAACTTTCTTGTGCTGCCTGTACTGGCCTCATCGCCGGCAAGCCGGCTCCTACAGGTGCAGCGCAGGCCCGAGGCTTATGCAATCCATGTGGGGCTTGCCCGCGAAGGGCCGCACAGCGGCCCAATTTCGTTAACTGACAGGCATTGGCCCCGAGGGTTCGGGGCCGTACGGGGGGGGACGCTTAGGCCAATGTCAGCTGATCGGCCGTCAGGTCGGAAACTCCCACCAGCTTGATCGAAAAATCAGCCTTGTTGTCGGCATTGCTGGTGCCAAACAGGGTCAGGTTGCCGTCGCTGTCAGCCTCGAAGCGCAGCTGCTTGGCCAAACCTGTGAAGTCACTGGCCTGGCCGATGAAGCTGTAGCCCTTCAAGGCCGAAAGGTCGATTTTGTCACCCGCCCCAAAGCCGACAATCACGTCCTGCTTGTCGCCCAGCCCCATTTCGGTCAGCGCGTTGAACTTGAAGATGTCGGCACCCGCCCCGCCATGCAGTGTGTCGGCACCCAAGCCACCGATCAGCACGTTGCCAGCATCACCGGCCCGCAGGATGTCGTTGCCTGCACCGCCATTGAGCGTACCGCCGGCGTTACTGCCCCATATCTCGTTGTTCGCCGCGTTGCCGGTCAGATTGATGACCAACCCATCGAGGTTACGCGCATCGAGGTTTTCCAGGTTGGCGCCCAAGGTAATCGATGCGCTGCCCTGGAAGCTGCTGATAGCAGCGTCATCCATACGCAGTTGCAGGGTATCAATGCCGCTGCCGGCCTTGGCTGTCTCGACGATGATGTCTTCCAGTGCAACCGCCGCCTTGACCCCAGCGCCCTTGATCAGCAGGTCGACGATGTAAGTATCATCGCCGTCGCCGCCGGTCAGGGTGTCGATGCCACCCTTGCCATCAAGGATGTTGTTGCCGTTGGTGCCGGTGATGGCGTTCTTCAGGCCGTTACCGGTGCCTTGCACTGCGTCTCCCAGCAGGACGAGGTTCTCGACATTATCAGTGAGGGTGTAATCGATCGAGGCCTTGACGGTGTCCGTGCCTTCGTTTTCAGCCTCGATTACCCGGTCACCGACGTTATCAACGATGTAGGTGTCGTTGCCCTTGCCACCGGCCAGGGTATCGGCACCCAAGCCACCGTCGAGGATGTTGGCGCCAGCGTTGCCTGTCAGGGTGTTGGCCTCGGCGTTGCCGGTAAGGCTGATGGCGGCGGTCCCTTCAGCGACAGCGTTCTCGAAGTTGTCCTGCAGCGTGTAGCTGCTCTTCGCATAGGCAACCACATGCACGGTATCGATGCCTTCGCCAGCGTTCTCCACCAATTGGTCCTTATCGCTGTAGACGTAGTAATGGTCGTCACCTTCGCCGCCGATCAGTTGGTCACCGCCCCCCTTGCCATCGAGTGTGTCGTTGCCGGCACCGCCTTCGATCACGTTGCGCGAGGCGTTGCCGGTCAACAGGTTGTCGCGGTCGTTACCTTTGAGGTTGAACAGCCCTGCGCCAGAGACGGTGACGTTCTCGAAGTTGGCTATGTTCACATTGGCGATGGTGCTGGTTTCGCTGATGTCGATATTCATCGCCGTGGTGCCGGTGTTGCGGTAGGTGATCTGCAGGGTATCGACGCCCTCGCCTTCCAGTTCGGTGACGGTCAGCAGTTCCTGCTGGTTGTCCAGCACGTAAGTGTCGTTACCCAGGCCGCCGGACATGTAGTCGACCCCGCCCTTGCCATCGAGCAGGTTGTCACCAGCATTGCCGGTCAAGACGTTGGCGGCGGCATTGCCGACCAGGTTGATCTTGGCTGTGGTGTTGGGGTCAAGCGCCAGGCCCTCGATGTTGGCACCCAAGGTAATCGTGGCTGTGGCGCCAGTGGCGGCGAACGCGGCCTGCACATCGGCGTCCAGGGAGGCCAGGATGGCGTCCATCTCGCCGCCTCCGGCCTTTTCCACCACGGTGTCTTCGAGTACCAGAGTGGCCTTGCTGCCAGTCCCCTTCATGATCAGGTCGACCCCGTAGAGATCACTACCTGCACCACCGATCAGGGTATCGACACCCTTGCCTCCGATCAGCACGTTGCTGCCGCCATTGCCGGTGATGGTGTTGCTCAGGTCGTTACCGACCCCGGTGATCGCGCCGTCGAGCAGAATGAGGTTTTCCACGTTGTCGCCGAGCGTGTAGGCCGAAACAGACGATTTGACGGTATCGATGCCTTCGTTTGCCAGTTCCACCACTACATCGCCAACGTCATCGACGATGTAGGTGTCGTTGCCCTTGCCACCAACCAGGGTGTCCGCCCCCGCGCCGCCATCGAGGATGTTGGCCCCAGCATTGCCGGTCAGGGTATTGTCTGCGGCGTTGCCGGTGAGGTTGATGGCGGCAGCGCCTTCGGCCACGGCGTTCTCGAAGTTGTCCTGCAGGGTGTAGCTGTTCTTCGCGTAGGCGACGACGTGAACGGTGTCGGTGCCTTCGTCGACGTTCTCCAACAGTTCGTCCTTGTCGCTGTAGACGTAATAGTGATCGTCACCCTCCCCGCCGATCAGCCGGTCACCGCCGCCCTTGCCATCGAGGGTGTCATTGCCGGCGCCGCCGTCAAGTATGTTGCGCGAAGCATTGCCGGTCAGCTTGTTGTCCTGCGCGTTGCCGGTCACGTCGAACAGGCCAGTCCCGATCAAGCTGACGTTCTCGATGTTCGCCAGGCTGGCCTGGGTCAAATCGATGGCCTGAGCCACCTTCGCGGTGTTACGCCATGTGATCTGCAAGGTGTCATTACCCTCGTTGGTGTTCTCCACCAGAAGGTCCAGCTCTCGGGCATCGTCCAGTACATAGGTGTCGTCACCCTTGCCGCCGACCAGAATGTCGACTCCAGCCTTGCCGTCCAGGATGTTGTTACCCTCGTTACCGACCAAACGGTTGCCAACAGCATTGCCATTGAGGTTCAGCCTGATGCTGCCGGCCAGCGATGCGTCAAGGTTCTCCAGGTTGGCAGCCAGGGTCACAGTGCCCGTGGCCCCCGTACTGGTAAAAGCGGAAGCGGTCTCGCTGCTGACCCGCAGCATCAGGGTATCGCTGCCCTCGCCGGCCTTCTCCACTACCGTGTCTTCCAGGGCCAGAGTCGACTTGGCGCCGACACCCATGACTCGCAGGTCGACGATATAGGTGTCGTCGTCGGCTCCACCCACCAGCGTATCCACACCGGCACCACCGTCCAGCACATCGTTGCCCTTGCCGCCGGTGAGGGTATTCTTGCCGCTGTTGCCGATCAGGATGTTGGCACCGTCGTTGCCCGTGCCGTTGAGCGCCGCGGAACCGGTCAACGTCAGGTTCTCGACGTTCGTGGCCAGGGTATGGGAAACCGATGCGAAAACCGTGTCGGTACCTTCGTCGGCGTTCTCGACCACCAGGTCACCAAGGTTATCGACCACGTAGGTGTCATTGCCGGCACCGCCAATCAGCACGTCAGCGCCAGCGCCAGCGCCACCATTGAGGTGATCGTTGCCTTCGCCGCCATCGAGGGTGTCGTTGCTCGCGCCACCGGTGAGCGTGTCGTCCCCTTCGCCGCCGCGCAGGATCACCCCGGAGCTGCCTGTCCAGGCGATGGTATTGTCGCCGCCATCACCGACCAGGGTGGTGGAGTTGCCGTTGGCGTCGAAACGCTGGCTGTAGATGTCGCCGGCGACGTTCTCGCCAGTACTGGGCACACGCTCAGGCGAGAGCGCTTCCCAGGTGATGATGAAGCCACCATCGGCAGTGGCCGACACTACCGGGAACAAGTCGTTGTCCCAGTCGGACGTAATAGCCTGCTGGTTGCCGATCTTTGCCCCGTTCTTGTCGTAGACCTGCAGGTAGAGGTTGCTTGGCTGACCCGCATGTGGCGCCTCGTCGGAAGTGGCCCAGGTGATCACATAGCCACCACCCTTGAGCGCGGTGATCGCAGGCTCTCCCGGTATTTCGCTGCTGTCGCCGTTGACCTGGGTGACGCTGCCCAACTTCGCGCCGCTGGCGCTGTAGCGCTGCATGAAGACGTCGCCGCTGACTGGCACCTCGTCGCTGCCCTTGGCATAGTCGACGCTGGTCCAGGTAACCACGTAGCTGCCATCCTGCAGCACCGCCACTTCGGCGCCGTATGACGCCTGGCCGCTGGTGCTGACCTTGACGTTGCCACCCACGGCCTTGCCATTGGCGTCATAGCGCTGCAGGTAGACGTCGACCTTGTCAGAGGCATCCAGCTCACGCTCCCAGACCACCACAAAGCCGCCGTTCTGAAGGTTGGCGACGCTGGGTTCGTTGGCGTATACAGCATTGTCCTTGACCGTGTTGTCGATCTTTCCCGGTTCACCAAGCAAGGTATGGGTGACCGGGTCGTAGAACTGCACGAACAGCTCGCCACCTTCCTGGAAGTGCCAGCTACCCGATGCGTCCTGCCAGGAAACATTCAGCTCCTCGCTCCAGGTCACGGCCCATTTACCGTTGGCCAAGACCGTGATCGCTGCATCTTCGATGCGCACCGAGCTGTTGTCGTCCTGCCGCTCGACGATGACCTGTGCACCACTGGGCTGGCCATCCGCGCCGAAGGCCTGCAGGACCAGGGTGTACTGGTCATCCGGGACCCAGCCGACGACGAAGCCGCCAGCCGGGTCGGCGGTGACGACCGGGTTGTGGCCTGAGGCACCCACGATGACGCCGTTGAAACCCAAATCGTTGGCCTGGTCGTAGTGCTGCAAGTAGATCTGACCACCTTGCTCCCAGGTGATCACATAGCCGCCATCGGCAAGCGGGGTCGAAGCCGGCTCCATGGAAACGACAGCACCGCCGCTTTCATTGGCGAAGCGATTAGTCTCGAGGGTGATGGTGCCGTCGGCCAGTTTGATCTTTTCGATATCAACCAGGCTGGTGACCTGCTGGCCCTTCACGGTGATATTGCCTTCGCTGTCATTGGCGAAGGTATGCTCGGCAAGATTGCCGTCCAGTTGCGCGGTGTCGGTACCAGCGCCGCCATCGAGCACTACGTCGGCAGTACCTGCCCAGTGCAAGGTGTTGTCCTGATCATCGCCAGCAAGGGCGTAACTGTAGTTCAACAAGATGCCGTTGGCATCGACCTTTTGCAGGTGGACCTGCATGCCGCTTTCAGTCATTACCTGCCAGGTAATGACGGTGGTACCGTCATTACGCACGGTAATTTCAGGCACACCGACGTAGGTTTCGCCCTCAGTGGATGGGTGCACGGTGCTGATGAGCGGCGATGTCTCGACCCCTGCGGCATCGTAACGCTGCATCAGCACGTTGCCAGACTGGTATGCGTCGATCCAGACCAGCACATAACCACCATCAGGCAGCGCATGAGCGCTAACGGCCATTGTGGTACTGCCGTTATAGATTTCCTGGGCTTCGCCAATCGGCTGGAACTGCGCCGTGAACTGCTGGGTATGCAGCACATTTTCGTTTGGACTGAATGCGGAGTTGTCGACCCAGCTGACAAGGTAATTGCCATTGGTGAGCTGGGTGACGCCGTAAGAGGCATCATTGCCCAGGTTGGCGACTACCTCGCCAATGGTCTGCGCGGTACCGGCCAACGGCTTGCCATCAGCCGAGATCTGCACGACCTGCAGGCGCGTGGTGACGATGTTCAGACCATCGTCGCTGGTGGTTTGGACCGTGTAGGTCAGCCAATGGGTATCGCCCGCACCATTGAACACCGCCATGTCGTCCGCTTCACCGTCTGCGGCGTTACCGGCCAGCAATGCCTGCTCAACACCTGCCTTGCCGTTGGTGTAGACCACTGCCTTGAGGTCTGCAGTATCGGGGTTGCCAGCGTAGGTTTCGCCCCAGGTGACGATATAGCTGTTGTCTGTCAGCAAGGTGACTTTGGCGTCTTCGAGACTATGCCCGCTCACACTGGTCACCACCACAGAGTTGCCACTTTTGCTGCCGTCAGCGGCAAACAGCTGAGTGTGGACGCTGGAAGCACCGGTCTGTTCGTTCTGCGAGGTCCACGCCAGGATGAACTGGCCATCGGGCAGCGCGGTGATCGATGGGTCGTCAATGCCATCGCTTGCAACCTCGGTGCGTTGCAACAATTCGCCATCACCGCTGTAGCGCTTGATCACGATCGCCGAAGCGCCTTGCACATCATGGGTCCAGGCCACCACGTAGCCATTGTCGCTCAACGCGGTCACGGTCGGGTCTTCGACATCACCGGCTGCGACATGGGTGTCGCTGACGATACTCGCGGTAACGCGGCCATCATCGAATGTGAGCAGAGTGCTGCCCGGGTTGCTGAGTATCGGCCCCGGCCCCCCCCACTTCACTGTGGTTAGCGTGAGACTGTTGTTTTCATTGCCAAACGTCGCGTCGCTGAGGTTATCGGAGCTCATGGTGCCAATCCTTGCAGGGTATGCCTGGCAACCAGCCAAGCGAGGTGACGGGAAGTACGCACGAACGGAACCTGCGTGCCAGCCCCAAGTCGTGGCATTCTGCCATGTGATTAGGTGAAGTAAAGGGCTTGCGCGTGTGCTCTCAGGCTTGTCGCAGAGGCTTGATAGCGGTGCTTTCAGCTGTGTTTGATGGTTGCGCTGAACGTGCGCCGCTCAACCCCATGCGAAGATGGCCATCAGCGCTGGGCCATCAAACGAAGAGGCTGCCTGATGAGTCGGCGCAGGCATGGCGACATGGAGGATACAGAGCCTTTTGCATTGCAATCCACAGACCTCACCACGCTTCAAGGCTGGTTACGCATGAGTACGCTGGAGCCTTCTGGATTTTCTCCGGCAGATTGACAACAACACGCCTGCCGAACTGGATCTGCATGTGATCCTGGACAACAACTCGAGCCACATAACCGCTGCGGTCAAGGTGTATCGCGTCAGGGCTGATAGGCGCTGCAAGGCTTGCGGCAGGCGCTGCCAGACCTCACTGGTCAAGCGTGCAACGCGCTAAAAACGCGCCCAGGCAGAGCATGCGCATGGGTGCATTTTTGCATCCCCAAAAACGCAAAAAGCCCTGAATAATCAGGGCTTTGTATATGGCGGAAGCGTAGAGATTCGAACTCTAGGATAGTTGCCCATCGACGGTTTTCAAGACCGTTGCCTTAAACCACTCGGCCACGCTTCCAGCTCGTTTTGCGGCGGCCATAATACCGTAATGAAACAAGCTGTCAAACTCTCTGTGTCGCGGGTTGCGGCAGCTCTGGTATGCTCTGCTCACTTACGTTTCAATGCCGAGGGTCCGAGACCCCGGCCCATCACCCAATCTAAGGAGTGTCGCCATGCGCGAACAGGATTACGCCGTACACCAGGGCCAACAGGTCGAGCAGCAGGAAATCAGCAAGGTCCTGCGCAACACGTACAGCCTGCTGGCACTCACCCTCGCCTTCAGCGGCATCATGGCCTTCGTCTCGCAACAGATGGGCTTCCGCTACCCCAACGTGTTCGTCGTGCTGATCGGCTTCTACGGCCTGTTCTTCCTCACCGCCAAGCTGCGTGACTCGGCCTGGGGCCTGGTATCCACCTTCGCCCTCACCGGCTTCATGGGCTTCATCCTCGGCCCTATCCTCAACCGCTACCTGGGCATGAGCGGCGGCGCCGAAGTGGTCAGCTCGGCCTTTGCCATGACCGCCCTGGTGTTCGGTGGCCTGTCGGCTTACGTGCTGATCACCCGCAAAGACATGAGCTTCCTCAGCGGCTTCATCACCGCCGGCTTCTTCGTGCTGCTGGGCGCCGTGGTTGCCAGCTTCTTCTTCCAGATCAGCGGCCTGCAACTGGCGATCAGCGCCGGCTTCGTGCTGTTCTCGTCGGTATGCATCCTGTTCCAGACCAGCGCCATCATCCACGGCGGCGAGCGTAACTACATCATGGCTACCATCAGCCTGTATGTATCGATCTACAACCTGTTCGTCAGCCTGCTGCAGCTGTTCGGCATCATGGGCCGTGACGACTGATACAGTCGCTGTGCCTGAATGAGAAAGCCCGCTTCGGCGGGCTTTTTTGTGGGTCAACATCAACCGCCATCCCCACATTCAGGCATGGATAGCGTGGGAGCGGGCTTGCCCCGCGAACTCGATGTAACCCGTAACATCCAATCGCGGGGCAAGCCCGCTCCAACGCCATTGACGCCATGCCCTAAAGGGCCCGAAAAACTGGACCTTAAAGTCAGCTTGTTCGCCGATCATGCCGACATCTGCCCTGCCCCTACCCCAATCGGTTTTCTGCCCGTAGAATGCGCTCCTTTTTTCTGCCGGGGCAGCATTTTCCAATGAGTTCTCATGAACACGAGCCAGGCGCGGCGGCGCCTGTCAACGAACTGGTACTGGGCCTCGAAGACAAACCGCGCCCGCTGATCGGCCTGCTGGCTGCACTGCAGCACCTGCTGGCGATCATCGTGCCGATCGTCACCCCGGGCCTGCTGATCTGCCAGGCCCTGGGCGTGTCGGCGCGCGATACCAACCTGATCGTGTCCATGTCGCTGGTCATCTCTGGCATTGCCACCTTCGTGCAATGCAAGCGCTTCGGCCCGTTCGGTGCCGGGCTGCTGATCGTGCAGGGCACCAGCTTCAACTTCGTCGGCCCGCTGATTGCCGGTGGCGCGTTGATGGTGCAGCAAGGCACGCCGGTTGAGGCGGTGATGGCGGCCATCTTCGGTGTGGTGATCGCCGGCTCGTTCGTCGAAATGGGTGTGTCACGCATCCTGCCCTTCGTCAAACGCCTGATCACCCCGCTGGTGACCGGCATCGTCGTGCTGATGATCGGCCTGACCCTGATCAAGGTCGGCCTGATCAGCATGGGCGGCGGCTTTGGCGCCATGCAAAACGGCACCTTCGCCAACGGCGAAAACCTGCTGCTGTCGGGCGCCGTGCTGGCGGTCATCGTCCTCCTCAACCGCGTGCCGGTGGTGTGGATGCGCAGCTGCGCCATCGTCATCGCCCTGGCCGTGGGCTATGCCCTGGCCGGCTACCTGGGCCGCCTGGACTTCACCGGCATGCACCAGGCCGCACTGTTCCAGGTGCCGACGCCGCTGCACTTCGGCTTGGGCTTTTCGTGGGCGCTGTTCATCCCGATGCTGGTGATCTACCTGGTGACCTCGCTGGAAGCCATCGGTGACGTCACCGCCACCAGCAAGGTGTCGCGCCAGCCGGTCGAAGGCCCGGTGTGGATGCAGCGCATCAAGGGCGGCGTGCTGGTCAACGGCGCCAACTCGCTGCTGGCCGGCCTGTTCAACACCTTCCCCAGCTCGATCTTCGCCCAGAACAACGGCGTGATTCAGCTGACCGGCATCGCCAGCCGTCATATCGGTATCTGGATCGCTGCCATGCTGGTGCTGCTGGGCCTGTTCCCGAGCGTCGCCGGGGTGATCCAGGCAGTACCGGAGCCGGTACTGGGCGGCGCGGCCATGGTGATGTTCGGCGCAGTGGCAGCCTCGGGTATCAACATCCTCGCCAGCACCCGCCTCGACCGCCGCGCGCTGCTGATCATCGCCGTATCGCTGGCCCTGGGCCTGGGCGTGGCGCAGGTGCCGGAGTTCCTCGCGCACATGCCGGCGGCCATCCGCAACGTGCTGGAATCGGGGGTCGCCACCGGCGGCATCTGCGCTCTGGTGCTCAACTGGTTCCTGCCAGAGAGCAAAGGCCAGCACTGAGCCTAACCTGCCTGAAGCGAAGAGCCCGCGCCCACCCGCGCGGGCTTTTTGCTTTATCATGGCGGCATTCTTTTGCACGAGTTCCCGATGAAATTCGCCATTGCGGTCTTTTCCCCGGCCCATGCGCCCTCCTCGCGCCGCGCCCTGCGTTTTGCCGAGGCGGTGCTGGCCGGCGGGCATGACATTGCCCGCTTGTTCTTCTACCAAGACGGGGTGCACAGCGCCTCGGCCAACGTCGTCACGCCCCAGGACGAGCTGGATGTGGCCGCCCAGTGGCGCGAATTCGTCAACCAGCACCGCCTCGATGCCGTGGTGTGCATCGCCGCCGCCCTGCGCCGCGGCGTGCTCAACGACGAAGAAGCCAACCGCTACCAGCGCCCGGCAGTGAACCTGCCGATACCCTGGGAGCTGTCCGGCCTTGGCCAACTGCACGAGGCCGCGCAAGTGGCCGACCGCCTGGTCTGCTTTGGAGGTGATTGAAATGGCCAAGTCCTTGTTGATCATCAGCCGCCAGGCGCCCTGGGCCGGCCCGTCCGCCCGCGAGGCGCTGGATATTGCCCTGGCCGGCGGCGCCTTCGACCTGCCGCTGGGCATGCTGTTTCTCGATGACGGCGTGTTCCAGCTGGCCGCCGCCCAGCAGCCCGATGCACTGCAACAGAAGAACCTCGCCGCCAACCTGCAGGCCCTGCCGATGTTTGGCGTTGACGAGCTGTTCGCCTGCGCCCACAGCCTGGCCCGGCGCGGCCTTGATGGCGAGGCGCTGAGCCTGCCGGTCGAAGTGCTCGACGACGACGCGCTGAAAGCCCTGATGGCCCGTTTCGACCAGGTGGTGACGCTCTGATGACGACCCTGCATGTAATCAACCATTCGCCGTTTGGCGACGAGCGCCTGGCCAGTTGCCTGCGCCTGCTCGGCCCAGGCGACGCGCTGCTGCTGTGCGGCGACGCCACCTACGCGCTCAAGCCCGGCAGCGAACCGCTGCGCGCGCTGCAAGCCGCAAGCCTCGACGGGCGGCTGTTCGCCCTGGCCGAAGACCTGCAAGCCCGCGCCCTCGACGCCACCGCGGCCAAGGCCGTTGACTACCCCGCCTTCGTCGAGCTCACCCTGCACTACGACAAGGTCAACAGCTGGCTATGAGCACCCTGACTGTCGGCGAGCGCGCCATCGCCCTGGACAAGGACGGCTTTCTGGTCGACCTGCAAGACTGGTCGCACCCGGTGGCCGAAGCGCTGGCCGAGCGCGAAAGCATCTCCCTCACCGCCGAGCACTGGGAAGTGCTCGAGGTGCTGCGCCAGTTCTACGCCGAATACCAGCTGTCGCCCGCCACCCGCCCGCTGATCAAGTACACCGCGCTCAAGCTGGGCGCGGACAAGGGCAACAGCCCGCACCTGAACCGCCTGTTCAACGGCACCCCCGCCAAACTGGCCGCCAAGCTGGCGGGCCTGCCCAAGCCGACCAACTGCATATGACCGAGCCCTCCGTGAACGAAGCCCGCCCGCTGACCCTGGAAACCCCGGCCGAACACCCCTTCGCCGAATTCGTGCGCATTCTCGGCAAGGGCAAACGCGGCGCCCGCGGCCTTACCCGCGAGGAGGCCCGCGCCGCCATGACCCTGCTGCTCGAAGGCAAGGTCGAGGACACCCAGCTGGGTGCCTTCCTGATGCTGCTGCGGCACAAAGAGGAAAGCGCCGAAGAGCTGGCCGGCTTCACCGAAGCCCTGCGCAGCCACCTGCATGCCCCGGGCATCGCCGTGGATCTGGACTGGCCGAGCTACGCCGGCAAGAAGCGCCACCTGCCCTGGTACCTGCTGGCGGCCAAGTGCCTGGCCGGCAACGGCGTGCGCATTCTGATGCACGGCGGCGGCGCCCACACCGCCGGGCGGCTGTACACCGAGCAGCTGCTGAGCCTGCTGACCATCCCGCTGTGCCGCGACTGGGCCTGCGTCGAGCAGGCCCTGGGCAGCCGCCAACTGGCGTTCTTCCCGTTGCAGGACTGGGCGCCGCAGCTGCAGCGCATGATCGACCTGCGCAACACCCTCGGCCTGCGCTCGCCCATCCACTCGCTGGCCCGGGTGCTCAACCCGCTGGGCGCGCGCTGCGGCCTGCAGAGCATCTTCCACCCCGGCTACCAGGCGGTGCACCGCGAGGCCAGCCGCCTGCTCGGCGACCACGCCGTGGTGGTCAAAGGCGACGGCGGCGAAATCGAGATCAACCCAGACGTCATCAGCCACCTGTACGGCACCTCGGCCGGCGAAGCCTGGGACGAAGAGTGGCCGGCCCTCAGCGCCCAGCGCCATGTGAAGCCGGCCAGCCTGCAGCCCGAGCACCTGCTGGCGGTATGGCGCGGCGAAGCCGAGGACAGCTACGGCGAACTGGCTGTGGTGGCGACCATGGCCCTGGCCCTGCGCGGCCTGGGCCAAGGCCGTGAGCAGGCCTTCGCCACCGCCCGTGGCTACTGGACCACCCGCAAAAACATCGAATAAACCGATCAAACCACCGCAGTCTTTGCGCTATTTATTCGAACGTTTTTCTCTAGACTGAGCTCCAACGACAAACCACTTTTGTTCCGAGGAGCTTCACCATGGGCCTTTTGATCGACGGCCGCTGGCACGACCAGTGGTATGAAAACGGCAAGGACGGCGCTTTCAAGCGCGAGAACGCCCAGCGCCGCAACCCGCTGCCGGCACCCGAGGCCGGCCGTTACCACCTGTACGTGTCACTGGCCTGCCCATGGGCCCACCGCACCCTGATCGTTCGTGCCCTCAAGGGCCTGGAGCCGCTGATCGACGTGTCGGTGGTGAGCTGGCTGATGGGCGAGCACGGCTGGACCTTCGATCAGCAGGACGGCTCCACCGGTGACCACCTCGACGCCCTGCAGTACCTGCACCAGCGCTACACCCAGGACGACCCGCAGTACACCGGCCGCGTGACCGTACCGGTGCTGTGGGACAAGAAAGAGAAGCGCATCGTCAACAACGAGTCCTCGGAGATCATCCGCATCTTCAACACCGCGTTCAACGAACTCACCGGCAACACCCTGGACCTCTACCCCGAGCCCCTGCGTGCAACCGTCGACGCCCTGAACGAGCGTATCTACCCGGCGGTGAACAACGGCGTGTACCGCGCCGGCTTCGCCACCACGCAAGAAGCTTATGAAGCCGCGTTCGACGAGGTGTTCAACGAGCTCGATTACCTGGAGGAGCTGCTGGGCCGCAACCGCTACCTGGCCGGGGAATACCTGACCGAAGCCGATGTACGCCTGTTCACCACCCTGGTGCGTTTCGATGCGGTGTACCACGGCCACTTCAAGTGCAACCTGCGCCGCCTGAGCGACTACGCCAACCTCTCCAACTGGCTGCGCGAGCTGTACCAGCTGCCAGGGGTCGCGGCCACCGTGAACATGGAACACATCCAGAAGCACTATTACATGAGCCACAAGACCATCAACCCCAACGGCATCGTGCCCAAGGGCCCGCTGCAGGACTTCAACCAGCCCCACGACCGCGCACGCTTGCCGGGCAAGGGGATCTGGCAGGCCAGTTGATCGCCTGCAGGGCCCTATCGCCGGCAAGCCGGCTCCTACAAGGCTTCGCTAAACCCTGTAGGAGCCGGCTTGCCGGCGATGAGGCCCTCAAGCCTTGATCAATCGCGCATAAACCCGCCATCCACATCCATGATTTCCCCGGTCACAAACCCCGCCTCCGCCGAGGCCAAAAAGCACACCGCCGCCGCAATGTCCCGCGGCGTGCCAGCCCGCCCCAGCGGCATCTGCGCCAGCACCTGGGCACGGGCCTGGGGCGCCAGCACGCTGGTCATCTCGGTATCGGTCAGCGCCGGCGACACCGCGTTCACCGTGATGTCGTAAGGCCCCGCCTCTCGCGCCAGGCCCTTGGTCAGGGCAATCACCGCGCCCTTGGCTGCGGCATAGCAGCTGTTGCCCAGCAAACCGCCACCGCGCTTGCCGGCCACCGAGGCGATATTGATGATGCGCCCGCCACGCCTGGCCATCATGCCCGGCAGCACCGCCTTGGCGCAGAAGAACACGCTGTTCAGGTCGATGGCCATCACCCGGTTCCACTCCGCCGTGGTCAGTTCCAGCAACGGCGCGGTCGAGACGATCCCGGCGTTGTTCACCAGAATGTCCACGCCCCCCAGCAGCGCCTCGACCTGCTGCACCATCGCCAGCACCTGGGCTTCATCGGCCACATCCACCCCCACCCCGACCGCTTCAACGCCCTGCTCACGCAGCTGCGCCGCCGCCTGCTCGGCCGCTACCGGGTCCAGGTCACAAAGGGCTACCCGCGCCCCGCCATACCCCAGCGCCGCAGCAATGGCGTGGCCAATCCCCCGGGCAGCGCCGGTCACCAGCGCGGTGCGCCCGGCCAGGGTGAAGTTCAGTGGAGCGTGCACGGCAGTGTTGCTCATGGTGTTTTCCTTTTTGAAGGCCGTAGCCGTTCGCGCCCTCTGCTCGGCAGAGGGCGTGGATCGAAGATGGGGTTAGCGGAAGGTCAGGCGGTGCCGCAGGCGCCTAGCGCCAGCTGCTCCTTGAGCGGCGGGATCTCCAGCCGGCGCATCACCCGGTACAACGAGGGCCGGCAAATGCCCAGCTCACGGGCGGCCGCCGACATGTTCCAGCGGCAGGCCTGCAGGGTGTCGAGCACATCGCTGCGCTCATCGCCCTGCACGGCCTGGCGGCGGATCGGGGTGATGTTGGCCGGCAAGGCCGCAGGCGCCTGGCACTGGCCGAGTAAGTCCGGCGGCAGGTCGCCACGCTGGATGCGCGCACCGTCCATCACCGCGCAGGCGTAACGCACCACTGCGCGCATCTGGCGCAGGTTGCCCGGCCAGGGGTGGCCGAGCAGTAACGCCCATACATCACCCAACACCTGGCGCGGGTCACAGCCGGGCAGCTCGTAGGCAACCATGTTGCACAACAGCTCGCCGCGGTCGCTACGCTCGCGCAGCGCCGGCAGGTGCACCACGCCGGTGGCGATGCGATAGAACAGGTCTTCACGAAAACTACCGTCGGCCACCCGTGCGGCCAGGTCCTGGTGGGTGGCGCACACCAGCGCGAAGTTCACCGGCACACTGCGCTCGGCGCCCAGCGGCGTCACCTCGCGCTCGGCAATCACCCGCAGCAGGCGGGTTTGCTGCTCGAACGGCATGTCGCCGATCTCGTCGAGAAACAAGGTACCGCCATCGGCCTGCTGCACCTTGCCCTTCTTGCCGCCAGGCAGTGCGCCGGAGAAGGCGCCGCGGGTATAGCCGAACAGCTCGCTTTCGATCAGCGTCTCGGGGATGGACGCGCAGTTCAGCGCCACCAGTTGGGCGGCGCGGCGCTGGCTGTGGGCATGCAGGGCGCGGGCAAGGATCTCCTTGCCGGTGCCGGTCTCGCCGCGAATCATCACGGCGATGCCGCGCTCCATCAGGCGCAGCGCACGGCGAAAGGCCTGGCGCACCATCGGGTCGCTGTCGTGGGCGATATCGCATTCGGCAATGGCGGGCAGGCAGGGGCGAACGGGGTCGATCAAAGCGGTCATCAGCGTCACCTTTTTCTTGTTCTATAGCTTGTGACTATGTCGGCGGGCGGCGCTTGTGGCGCGGCCGGGGCCGAAGGGGCGTTGCAGGTTCACATTAGGGAGGCGCAGTTATATTTTCCAATACATAATCCAGCATCGACTGATACCTTTGAGAGCATCATGATCGAACTTCGCCACCTGCAGTACTTCCGCACCCTGGCCGAAACCCTGCACTTTGGCCGCGCCGCCGAACGCCTGCATATCAGCCAGCCGCCGCTGTCACGACAGATCGCCCTGCTGGAAGAAGAACTGGGGGTCAAGCTGTTCGACCGCTCACGCCGGCGGGTGGAGCTGACCGAGGCCGGCCAGCGCTTCTACCTGGATACCGGCACCGTGTTCGCCGCCTTCGAGCAAGCCAAGCGCAACGCCTTGGCTGCGGCGCGGGGGGCAGCCGGCGAACTGTCGGTGGGGTTCATGATGTCGACGGCCTACAGCATCACCCCGGCCATCACCCGGCGCTATGCCGCGCTGTACCCGCAGGTGAACCTCAAGCTCACCGAAACCCTGCCGCTGGACCTGGCCCAGGACATCAGCAGCGGCAACAAGGACGTGGCGATCATGTACCGCCCGCAGGACTGCACGGGCCTGGAGACGGTGACGCTGTACCGCGAGGAAATGACCCTGGTGCTGCCCCCCGGCCACCGCCTGGCCGAACAGCCGTTGGTGGAGCCGCGAGAGCTTGCCGGCGAGACCTTCATCATCGTGCCCCGGCGCATCGCCCCGGCGCTGCACGACATGATCTGCAACTACTGCCTGCAGCATGGCGTCACGCCCAACATCGGCCTTGAGATCAACATGCAGCAGACCATCGTCAACCTGGTGGGCGAAGGCCTGGGGGTGGCCATGGTGCCGCGCTCGATGCGCAACATGCGCCTGGCCAGCACCAGCTTCCGCCCGCTGCGCGCAGCGCCAGTGATCGAGGTGGTGGCGGTGTGGAAGGCCGACAACCACAACCCCTGCATCGCCACCTTCGTCGAGGCAGCGTTGCAGGTTGGCGAGCAGGCCACACGGGAAGATGAGGCGCGGCGGTTGGCAGAAGGCTAAGGCGCGCACGGTCCTTGTAGGAGCGGCCTTGTGTCGCGAAAGGGTCGCGCAGCGGCCCCAGGATTTGCGCAGCATGCAACATTGCCGGGGCCGCGTTGCGGCCCTTTCGCGACACAAGGCCGCTCCTACAAAAAGGGACCGCGTTCGGGGTTGATCAGATCTCCAGAATCCCCGACGCCATGAACCCGCCATCCACCGGGATCACATGCCCGCTGATGTACGACGCATCCTGCGACGCCAAAAACGCCACCGCCCCGGCCATCTCCGCTGGCGTGCCATAGCGGCGCAGCGGCACCGCCCGGGCATACGACTCGCGGGTGGCCGCCGAATGCAGGCTGCGGGTCAGCGGCGTGTCCACCGGCCCCGGCGCAATGCCGTTGACGGTGATGCCATGTTCGGCCAGCTCGATGGCCATCTGCCGGGTCAGGCCGATCACCGCCGCCTTGGAGGTGCCATAGGCCGTGCGGCCCATGCTGGCGCGCATGCCGCTGATCGACGCGACGTTGATGATCCGCCCCCAGCCCTGCTCGCGCATCAGCTGCGCGGCCTGCTGGCTGCACAGCAAGGTGCCGGTGAGGTTGATGTTCATCAAGCGCTGCCAGCCCTCAAGCTCGGTCTCTAAAAACGGCTGGGTGCGGGCGACGCCGGCGTTGTTCACCAGCACATCGCAGCGCCCGCAGCGTTCACGCAGGGTGGCGAACAACCCGGCGATGGACGCCGCGTCACCAATGTCGATGGCCAGGGCCAGGGCGTCGATGCCCTGGGCCTGCAACCCGGCGACCATCTCCTGGGCCGCGCCCAGGTTGATATCGGCCACCACCACGGTGTGGCCGTCGTGCCCCAGGCGTTCGGCGATGGCCGCGCCGATGCCCATGGCGGCACCGGTCACCAGGGCCACACGTCCGTGGGCAGGTACCGGCAAAGTCGTTTTCGCAGCTTGGCTCATGTCAGGTGCTCTCTTAGAGGAAACCGATGGAAATCCACGGGAAACAGGCAACGATCACCAACGCCACCAGCAGCGCGCCGAGGTAACCCCAGACGCGGCGGATAACGTGGTCGGACGAGGTCTTGCTGATGGCGCAGGCGGCATAGAAGCCCACCCCCAGGGGCGGTGCGAACAGCCCCACGCCCATGGCCAGAATCACCACCATGGCGTAGTGCACCGGGTGGATGCCCAGCAGCTCGGCCAGGGGGAACATCAGCGGGCCGAACAGCACGATGGCCGGGATGCCTTCGAGCACACTGCCAAGAATGAGGAAGGTGAGGATGGTCACCACCATGAAGCCGATGACGCCGCCGGGGATGTCCTCGATCAGCTCCACCAGCGACTGCGAAAAGCCCGACTGGGTCAGCGCCCAGGCCATCGACGAGGCCATGCCGATGATCAGCAGAATGGCCCCGGACAACGCGGCGGCCTCCAGCAGCATCGGGTACAGCCGGCGCCATTCGATATGGCCCATGAACAGGTGCATCACCAGGCCCACCAGCACCACGTAGGCCACGCCGATGGTCGACACCTCGGTGGCGGTGGCCGCCCCTTCCAGCACCGCCACGCGAATCAGCAGCGGCAGCGCCAGCGCCGGCAGGGCGATCAGGAAGGTCTTGCCCACTCGCGACAGCGGCGCGCGCTCGATGGCCGGCGCGTCGTCCTTGCGCGACCGCCACCAGCACACCGCGGCAATCGCCAGGGTGGCGACCACCGCCGGCATCAACCCGCCGATGAACAGCGCAGTGATCGACACACTGCACACCGCACCGATGGTGATAAGCACCAGGCTCGGCGGGATGGTCTCGGTCATCGCCCCGGTAGCCGACAGCAGTGCTGCCAGCTCCTCAGGCTTGGAGCCGCGGCGTTTCATCTCGGGGAACAGCGCCGGGGCCACGGCAGCCATGTCGGCCACCTTCGAGCCGGAAATCCCCGACACCAGAAACATCGCCCCCAGCAGCACGTATTGCAGGCCGCCGCGTACATGGCCCAGCAGCGAGGCCATGAAATCGATCAGCGTGCGCGCCATGCCCGACAGCTGCAGCACCACCCCCAGCAGCACGAACAGCGGCACCGCCAGCAACACCATGTGCGACATGCCCTCGTCCATGCGCCCGACCACGATCGACAACGGCGCATGGGTGGCCAGGGCCAGGTAGGCCATGGTCGCCGTGCCAAAAGCAAAGGCGATGGGGATGCCGCCGAACACGCAGGCGCCCAGCAGCACCAGGAAGAACACCACCAGGTTGTAGTTGCCCATGGCCGCCAGCAGCGGCTGCGCCAGCCACAGCGCCGCCGCCACCGCGCCGACCACCGCCAGCCCGGCCATGAACTGGCGCACCGTCGAATAGCGCGCCATGCGCGCCACCGCCGCCAGCAGCATCAGCACCGCGCCCACCGGCAACGCCGCGGCGCGCACGCCGTCGGGGATGCCCAGCGCCGGGGTGGTGATCCACATCTGTTCATGGGAATGCTGCATGGCCGGCCCGATGATCATCGCCACGAACAGGCAGACAATCAGCGCCGACAGGGTTTCGCTGAAACCGCGCCAGGCGGCGGGCAGCTTGTTGACCAGCGCCGACATGCGCATGTGCTCGCCACGGTCCAGCGCCAGCACGGCGCCGAACATGGCCAGCCAGATGAACAGCGACGAGGCCAGCTCGTCGGACCAGATCAGCGGGCTGTGCAGCACGTAGCGGGCAATCACCCCCGCCAGCAGCACGAAGGTCTCGATCACCATCAGGGCGACAGCAATCACCCCCACCAGGCGCATGGTCCAGGTATTGAGGCAGATCAGCACCCGGGCCGGCAGGCGCTGCGAAACGGTGGAGGCCGGTAGCGCAGGGGCGCGCATCATGCCAGCTTCCCGGAATACTGCTCGAGGATGGCCCAGGCCTGGTCACCGAACTTGTCGTGCCAGTCGGCATAGTAGTTGGCGCTGCGAAGCTTGTCGCGAAACGCATCGGCGGGGGCTTCGACCAGCTCCAGGCCCTGCCCTTTCAAGGTGTCGCGGGTGCTGCCCTCAAGCTTGGCGAGGTCCTCGCGCTGGCCCATCACGGCGGCGTCGATGTGCTTGCGCAAAATGGCCTGCATATCCGCCGGCAGGCGGGCGAACGAGGCGCTGTTGCCGAGCATCCAGAAGCCGTCCCACACATGGTTGGTCAGCGAGCAGTACTTCTGCACCTCGTACAGCTTGGCCGAGGACACCAGGGTCATGGGGTTCTCCTGGCCTTCGACGATGCGCGTCTGCAGCGCCGAGTACACCTCGGCGAAGTTGATGCTGGTGGGCGCCGCCTCCAGCGCGCGGAAGATCGACATGATGATCGGGCTGGGCGGCACCCGCAGCTTCATGCCGCGCAGGTCGTCGGGGCTGGTGATCGGCCGGGTGCTGGTGGTGGTCACCCGGAAGCCGTTGTCCCACATGCGGTCGAAGGCGAACAGGGTGCCGGTCTTGGCGATTTCGCCGCGCACATGCTCGCCCAGCGCGCCGTCCATGGCGCTCCAGACCTGCTGGTAGTCCTTGAACGCAAAGCCCACTGCGCTGATCTGCACCGACGGCACCATGGTGCCGAGGATCACCGGCGACAGCGAAAACAGGTCCACCGCCCCCGAGCGCACCTGGGCCAGGGTATCGGTGTCGCTGCCCAGCTGGCTGCTGGGGAACACCTGCACGCTCAGCGCGCCGTTGGTTTCTTCCTTGATGGCCTTGGCCATGGCCCGGGCGCGCACGTTCATTGGGTGGCTGATGGGCAGGTTGTTGGCGAACTTGAGTTTGAAGTCGGCGGCGCGGGTGCTGGGGCTGTAGAAGCCAAGCCCGGCGGCAGCGACCGCGGCCGATGCCACGGAGGCCGTCTTGATGAAGGAACGGCGGGTGAAATCGCTCATGAAGCTCTCCTGACCTATTTGTTCTTATTGATCGAGTGGGATACGGCGATGGTGATAGAGACATAGCAATAGGGGTGCCACCCTGGGCCAGGCCGGCCCGCAAGCATCGAAACAAGCCCAAGTCAGCGTCTAAGCCACTGATTTGCAAGGGCCTGGTTAACAGCCGCAGCGGTGTATCAAATTGTGTTCACAGCACTTCGGTACTGCCCGGGGTGTAACAGGTGTCTCCCTGGACTGTCGCCCGGCCGCCCAGGGCGACACCTGTAGCAGTGCAACTGCTACCGCCCGACACCCCGGCCAATGCCCACAAAACCACGGCGCAGAGGGCTTGCCAAGCGCCTGGCACCGTTCTTGCCATCGACCTCGCAAACCCATCGAGCGAGGACACACCTCATGGATGCACCCCTGATCAGCGGCTGGTACCACGCGCCCTTCGGCAAGTTTCCCGACATCGACGCCGAGCAGATGATGGCCGACGCCGCCGTCGGCGCCCTCACCCATGCACGACTGGAACCCGGGCAGATCGACTCGGTTCATGTCGGCCATTTCAACGCAGGTTTTGTGTACCAGGACTTCCCTTCGGCACTGCTGGCCAACCACTTGCCGCAGCTGCGCTTCACCCCGTCGGTACGGGTGGAGAACGCCTGCTCCACAGGCTCTGCGGCCATTCACTCGGCCTTGCAGGCGGTGCTCAGCGGGCAGTCGCGGCATGCGCTGGTGGTGGGCTTCGAGAAGATGAACGGCCTGCCCACCGCCGAGGTTGGCAAGATTTTGCTCAAGTGCTGCTACGCCCGCGAAGAAGCCGAGGTCGAAAACGGCTTCGCCGGGGTGTTCGGCAACATTGCCAGCGCCTACTTCGAACGCTACGGCGACCAGTCCGACGCGCTGGCCATGATCGCCGCCAAGAACCACGCCAACGGCGCACTCAACCCTTACGCCCACATGCGCCGTGACGTTGGTTACGACTTCTGCCGCACGCCTTCGGACAAGAACCCCTTCGTCGCCGGCCCGCTCAAGCGCAGCGACTGCTCGCTGATCAGCGACGGCGCTGCGGCGCTGGTGATCAGCCGCGCCGACCAGCGCATCGCTGGCCAGCCAGCGGTGCGTTTTCGCGCGGCAGTGCAGGCCAACGACTACCTGCCGCTGTCGCGCCGTGACCCCACGGTATTCGAAGGCGCGGCGCGGGCCTGGCGGCAGGCCCTGGGCCAGGCCCGGCTGACCCTGGCTGAGCTGTCGCTGGTGGAGACCCACGACTGCTTCACCATCGCTGAGTTGCTGGAATACGAAGCCATGGGCCTGGCCGAACGCGGCCAGGGCGCGCGGGTGATTGCCGAGGGCATCAGCCGCAAGGATGGCCGGCTGCCGGTCAACCCGTCCGGCGGGCTCAAGTCCAAGGGCCACCCGATCGGCGCTACCGGGGTGTCGATGCACGTGATGGCGGCCATGCAACTGTGCGGCCAGGCCGGCGACATGCAGCTGCCCCGCGCCGACCGCGCCGGGGTGTTCAACATGGGCGGCGCGGCCGTGACCAACTACGTAAGCATTCTGGAGGGGGTGTGATGAGCTTGCAGAGCGTTACCAGCACCACATTCCCTGTGGGAGCGGCTTCAGCCGCGAACACCGGCGTAGCCGGTGCCAACCACCGCGTTGCCTGCTTCGCGGCTGAAGCCGCTCCCACAGGGGGCAGTGTGCAGCCCCTGGCTGGAATCAATTCAAAGACTTCGAGGGAGCTACACCCATGACCGGCATCGACAACGTGATGAACCTGGGCGAACTGCTCGCCCAGGTGGCCCGCCGCCTGCCCGACCAGCCCGGTTTCATCCGTGGCACGCACAGCGTCAGCTGGCGCCAGCTGCTGCAGCGGGTCGACAGCCTGGCCGCCGCCCTGCGCGCCCGCGGCCTGCAACAAGGCGACCGGCTGCTGGTGCACTCGCGCAACAACCTGCAGCTGTTCGAAAGCGCCTGGGTGGCGTTCCGCCTGGGCGTGGTGTGGGTGCCGACCAACGTGCGCATCACCCCGCCGGAGGCGGCCTACCTGGGCAGTTCCAGCGGCGCGGTGGCGATGCTCTACGACGAAGGCTTCGGCCATTACGTCGATGCCGTGCGCGACGTTTCACCCGCCTTGCAGACGGTCATCGCCATCGGTGCCCCGCGCCCGGGCGAGCTGGGCTACGACGCCCTGCTCGACGAAGGCGCGCCACTGCAAGCGGCGTTCCGCCCGGCCGAGGTGCGCTACCACGACCCCCTGTGGTTCTTCTACACCTCCGGCACCACCGGCCACCCCAAGGCCGGCGTGCTCACCCACGGGCAGATGGCCTTTGTGGTCAACAACCACCTGGCCGACCTGATGCCGGGCTTGAGCCAGCAATCGCGCTCGCTGGTACTGGCGCCACTGTCCCACGGCGCCGGCATCCACGCCCTGGTCAACGTCGCCCGGGGCGCGGCCAGCGTGCTGCCGGCCGGCGAGCGGCTGGACTGCGACGAGGCCTGGCGCCTGGTGCAGGAGCACCGCATCGACAACCTGTTCACTGTGCCCACCATCGTCAAGATGCTCACCGAAGACCCGGCCGTGCAGCGTTACGATCACAGCAGCCTGCGCCAGGTGATCTACGCCGGTGCGCCGATGTACCGCGCCGACCAGTGCCACGCCCTGCGCACCTTGGGCAAGGTGCTGGTGCAGTACTACGGCCTGGGCGAAGTCACCGGCAACATCACCGTACTGCCGGCCGACTGCCACGACGCCGAGGACAGCCCCCAGGCCAAGGTCGGCTCGTGCGGCTACCCGCGCACCGGCATGCAGGTGGCGATCCTCGACGAGCAAGGCGTGGAGCTGCCCACCGGCACCGACGGCGAGATCTGCGTGCGCGGCCCGGCGGTGTTCGCCGGTTACTACAACAACCCCGAAGCCAACGCCGCGTGCTTCCGCTTTGGTTGGTTCCACACCGGCGACCTGGGCCATGTTGACGAGCAGGGTTACCTGTTCATCACCGGCCGCGCCTCGGACATGTACATTTCCGGCGGCTCCAACGTGTACCCCCGGGAAATCGAGGAAGCCCTGCTGACCCACCCGGCAGTCAACGAAGTGGCGGTGCTGGGTATGCCCGACGAAAAGTGGGGCGAGTGCGGCTATGCGGTGATCGTCACCACCGGCGAGGTCAGCGACGAGCAACTGCTGGCCCACCTGGAGCCGCGCCTGGCGCGTTACAAGTGGCCCAAGCGCTTCGTGCGCTGGCACGACATGCCCAAGTCCGGCTACGGCAAGATCGTCAAGAAGCACATCCGCACGCTGCTCGAAGCGGGCCAGGAGCAGCCGGCATGACCCCGCACTTCGAAACCCGTGGCGGCGTGCGCCACTTCATCCATGGCGGCCAGCCGCAACAGCCGCGCCTGCTCGACTGCGAGGTGGCCCACGGCGAAGAGCTGCGGGTGGAGCTGCCGTTGGCCTGCAACGTCGCCGAAGGCCTGCTGGCCGCGTTGCAGGGCCGCCGCTACCAAAGCGCGGTGGGGCGCATTTTGTGTGGCGGCGCTGCGCACCTGAGCTACCACCGCATGGTCACCACCAGCGATGCCCAGCGCCCCTACGACTATGGCCAGCCGGTGGTGCTGGACGGCTACATCACCTTCATCAGCGGCGCCCTCACCGTTGGTCGCGATGCTGCCGGCGCCCCGCTGCTGCACTGCCACGCAGGCTTCATCGACCGCGACGGCCAGCAGCATGGCGGCCACCTGGTGCTCAACCGGCTGATCGTCGGCAGCGAGCCGCTGGTGATCCGCCTGTGCCTGTTCGACCAGGTGGCCTACCAGGTCAAGCCGGACGCCGAAACCCAGTTCAACCTGCTGCACCCTGTGCTCAAGGAGGCTTCATGACCCTCGCCCAACCCTTGCTTGAAAGCGTGCTTGAAACCGAGGTGCAAAGCGGCCAGCTGGGCCGTTTGGTGGTGGCCCGGCTCAAGCCCAACGAAGACATCATCGACAGCGCCGAAGCCCTGTGCGCCAGCCACGGCATCGCATGCGCGGTGGTGCGCGGCGGGCTGGGCAGCCTGATCGACGGTGAACTGCACTACCTGGGCCGCCAGGGCATGCAGGGCATTCACGTGCCAGGCCCCGGGGTCGAAATTCTCAGCATCAGCGGCGAGATCGTCGCCGGGCAAAGCCGCCTGCAGGCGGTGCTGGCCGATGCCGACGGCAACCTCTTCGCCGGCCGCCTGCAACGCGGGCGCAACCTGTCGTTCATCACCGTCGAGCTGACCTTACAGGAGTGGTTGCCCGATT
The DNA here is from genome assembly GCF_044900265.1 of Pseudomonas sp. NPDC089406. Classification (NCBI taxonomy): domain Bacteria; kingdom Pseudomonadati; phylum Pseudomonadota; class Gammaproteobacteria; order Pseudomonadales; family Pseudomonadaceae; genus Pseudomonas; species Pseudomonas sp. NPDC089406. Next base: position 151,236 of record NZ_JBJDNC010000007.1, read on the forward strand.
GACCTGTAACACTGCCATCGCCGGCAAGCCGGCTCCTACAGGTGTCACCGCTCTTCTGTAGGAGCCGGCTTGCCGGCGATGGCGCCCCCTGCAACAACCCCCTCCCCTCAGGAAAAAACAATGACAACAAAGCCATTCGCGCACCTGTACCTGTTCACCGCTGGCGCCCTCGCCCTGCCCATGGCCAACGCCGCCTTCATCGAAGACGGCAAGGCCAGCCTCAACCTGCGCAACTACTACTTCAACAACGACTTTCGCGACCGCCCGGGCGCTGCCGGCCAAAGCAAAACCGCCGAGTGGGCCCAGGGCTTCATGCTCGACTACAAGTCCGGCTTCACCGACGGCACCGTCGGTGTTGGCGTCGATGCACTCGGCATGCTTGGCGTGCGCCTGGACGGCGGCGCCGGCAACCACCGTGGCAGCTCGATGATCCCCGACGACAGCGACGGTAGCGCGGTGCACGACTGGAGCCGCCTGGGGCTAACCGGCAAGCTGCGCTTTTCGCAAACCGAGGCGCGCTACGGCACCTTGCAACCCAAGCTGCCCATTCTGGTGGCCAACGACGGCCGGGTACTGCCGCAGACCTTCGAGGGCGGCATGCTCACTTCCAAGGAAATCGACGGCCTGACCCTCACCGGCGGGCGCCTGGAGCACACCACCGGCCGCGGTTCAAGCAACCGCTCGGGCCTGGCGGTGGCCGGCGGCACACAAGAGAGCAACGAGTTCCTGTTCGCCGGTGCCGACTACCAGCTCACCGGTAACCTCAAGCTGCAGTACTACGCGGCAAAGCTTGAGGATTACTACCTGCAGCACTTTGCCGGGCTGGTGCACACCTGGGCGCTGGCTGACAACCAGTCGCTGACCACCGACCTGCGCTATTTCAAGACCGACGCCAGCGGGCGCAACGACTCCGCCGGTGGCCGTGCGGCCGGCTACACCGTAGGTGGCCTGGGGGACACCGCAGGCAAGATCGACAACGACACCTGGAGCGCCATGTTCACCTACGCCATCGGTGGGCATTCGGTGTTGCTCGGGCACCAGCGGGTGTCCGACAGCGGCAACTTCGTGCAACTGAACCAGGGTAATACGGGTGAAGGCGCGGCCGGGGCGAGCATCTACCTGTTCACCGACCGCCTGGTGACCAGCTTCACCCGCGCGGGCGAGCGCACCAGCTTTGGCCAGTACAGCTACAACTTTGCAGCCTTGGGGGTGCCGGGGCTGGTGGCCTCGGTGGCGTACCTGAAGGGCACGAACATTCGCATGGTCTCAGGTGGCGACGAGAAGGAATGGGAGCGCGATATCGCCCTGGACTATGTGGTGCAGAGCGGTGCGTTCAAGGGGCTGGGGTTCAGCTGGCGCAACGGCATGCTGCGCAGCGGGGTGCCCAGTGAGTGGGACCAGGACCAGAACCGGTTGACCGTGAGTTATTCGGTGCCGTTGTTCTAGCTTGAGATTGCCGGGGCTGCTTTGCAGCCCATCGCGACACAAGGCCGCTCCTACAGGAAACGCATCTCCCCTGTAGGAGCGGCCTTGTGCCGCGAAAGGGCCGCAAAGCGGCCCCGGCGATTTCAGCTGTTTTGCGAACCTTCGAACCACTTCAGCTTGTCACGCAACTGCACCACTTCCCCGACTATCACCAGGGTTGGCGCATGCACTTCATGCTGGGCCACCAGCGCCGGCAAATCCGCCAGGGTACCGGTGAATACCCGCTGGTTGCGCGTGGTGCCTTGCTGCACCAGCGCTGCCGGGGTACTGGCCGCACGGCCATGGCGAATCAACTCGGCGCAGATGGTCGGCAACCCCACCAACCCCATGTAGAACACCAGGGTCTGGGCCGGCGCCACCAGGTCGTGCCAGGGCAGGTTGCTGGTGCCGTCTTTCAAGTGGCCGGTAACGAAACGTACCGACTGGGCATAGTCGCGGTGGGTCAGCGGAATGCCGCCATAGGCGGAACAGCCACTGGCCGCGGTAATGCCCGGCACCACCTGGAACGGAATGCCCTGCTCGGCCAGTTCTTCGATCTCTTCGCCGCCACGGCCGAAGATGAACGGGTCGCCCCCCTTCAGGCGCAGCACGCGCTTGCCTTGTTGGGCCAGGTCCACCAGCAGGCGGTTGATCTGATCCTGAGGCACGGCGTGGTCGGCGCGGCGCTTGCCCACATAGATGCGCTCGGCGTCACGCCGGCACATCTCGATGATGGCCGGAGCCACCAAACGGTCGTACAGCACCACGTCGGCCTGCTGCATCAGGCGCAGGGCACGGAAGGTCAACAGGTCCGGGTCGCCGGGGCCTGCGCCCACCAGGTACACCTCGCCGCCCTGCTGCACCGGCGCACCTTCGACCATCTCGCGCAGCAGGCGCTCGGCCTCGGCGCCCTGCCCGGCCAGCTGGCGCTCGGCGATCGGGCCCTGGAACACCGTCTCCCAGAAGCCGCGGCGCTGGTTGACGTCGGGGTACAGTGCCTTGACCTTGTCGCGAAAACGCGCGGCCAGGCCGGCCAGCTCGCCGTAGGCAGACGGGATCCAGGCCTCCAGCTTGGCCCGGATCAGGCGCGCCAGCACCGGCGCATCGCCGCCGCTGGACACCGCCACCACCAGCGGCGAACGGTCGACGATAGCCGGGAAGATCACCGTGCACAGCGCCGGCGCATCCACCACATTGACCGGCACGCTCAGCGCCTGGGCGTCGGCCGAAACCTGGGCGTTGAGGCCCGGGTCATCGGTGGCCGCGATTACCAGGCGGCAGCCGGCAAGATCGCCTTGCGCATAACCGCGCACCAGCACCTCGCCGCCACCTTCACGGGCAAGCGCGGCCAACTGGCCGTCGATGTCCGGCGCCACCACGCGCAGCACGGCGCCGGCGTCGGCCAGCAGGCGCGCCTTGCGCAGGGCGATCTCGCCCCCGCCGACAACCAGCGCGCGGCCACCCTGCAGCTTGTGAAACAGCGGCAGGTAGTCCATTTAGCGAATGACCTCGACGCCGCCCATGTACGGCTTGAGCACTTCCGGCACGCGGATCGAACCGTCGGCCTGCTGGTAGTTCTCCAGCACCGCTACCAGGGTGCGGCCAACTGCCAGGCCGGAACCGTTGAGGGTGTGCACCAGCTCCGGCTTGCCGGTTTCCGGGTTGCGCCAGCGGGCCTGCATGCGGCGCGCCTGGAAGTCGCCGCAGTTGGAGCAGGAGCTGATTTCGCGGTACTTGTCCTGGCTCGGCACCCACACTTCCAGGTCGTAGGTTTTCACTGCGCCAAAGCCCATGTCACCGGTGCACAGGGCCAGTACGCGGTATGGCAGCTCCAGCAGCTGCAGCACGCGCTCGGCGTTGCCGGTCAGGCCTTCCAGGGCTTCCATCGACTTGGACGGCTCCACCACCTGCACCATCTCGACCTTGTCGAACTGGTGCTGGCGGATCATGCCGCGGGTGTCACGGCCCGACGCACCGGCTTCGCTGCGGAAGCACGGGGTGTGGGCGACCAGCTTGAGCGGCAGCTGCTTGGCGTCGAGGATCTCGCCCGCCACCAGGTTGGTCAGCGACACTTCGGCAGTCGGGATCAGGTAGAAGTCAGCCTCGCCTTCGCGGGTGATCTTGAACAGGTCTTCCTCGAACTTCGGCAACTGGCCGGTGCCCTGCAGGGCCGGGGCCTGCACCAGGTACGGGGTGTAGTGCTCCTCGTAGCCGTGCTCGCCGGTGTGCAGGTTGATCATGAACTGCGCCAGGGCGCGGTGCAGGCGGGCAATCGGGCCGCGCAGCACGGCAAAGCGGGCGCCGGACAGTTTGGCCGCAGCCTCGAAGTCCAGGCCACCGCTGACTTCGCCCAGGGCGACGTGGTCCTTGATCTCGAAATCGAAGGTTTGCGGGGTGCCCCAGCGGCGTACTTCGACGTTGTCGTCTTCGCTGGCACCCACCGGCACGCTGGCGTCCGGCAGGTTGGGGATGGTCAGCAGGATGCCGTCCAGCTCGGCCTGGATCTCGTCCAGCTCAGCCTTGCCGGCAGCCAGCTCATTGGCCATGCGCTCCACATCGGCCATCAGCGGCGCGATGTCTTCGCCCTTGGCCTTGGCCTGGCCGATGGACTTGGAGCGGGCGTTACGCTCGGCCTGCAGCTGTTCGGTGCGGGTCTGCACCGCCTTGCGGCGCTCTTCCAGTGATTCGATGCGCGCGACATCCAGGCTGAAGCCACGGGAGGCCAGGCGATCCGCCACTTCCTGAAGTTGGCCGCGTAACAGTTTGGAATCGAGCATATCGTTCTCTCGTTATGTGTTGGTATTGGTTCAGAAACGGGTCAGGGCAAGGCCGGCCCAGGTGGCGAGCAACCCGCCCACCACACTGGCGCCGGTATAGCCCAGGGCCAGCGGTACCTGGCCGCTTTCCAGCAGGCGCACGGTGTCCAGCGAAAAAGAAGAAAAGGTCGTCAGGCCGCCCAGAAAGCCCACGATCAGCCCGGCGCGCAGCTCGACCGGCACCATGGGTTTGTGCAGGAAAAGGCCGTACAGCAGGCCGATCAGCAGGCAGCCGATCAGGTTGACCGCCAGCGTACCGAGATAGAAGTGCCGTGGCCAGTGGGCAACCACCCAGTTGGCAGTGGCAAAACGCAGCAGCGTGCCGGCGATGCCACCCGCGCTGACGGCGGCGATGAGTGCGATCACGGTTTTCTCCGCTGCAGGGGGCTGTTGCGGTCGAGCTCGGCCAAGTGGCGCAGCTTCTCGCCGATTTTCAGCTCAAGGCCGCGCGGCACCGGCTGGTAGTACTGGCGTGGCTCAAGCTGCTCGGGGAAATAGTCTTCGCCAGCGGCGTAGGCGTCGGGCTCGTCGTGGGCGTAGCGGTATTCTTCGCCATAGCCGAGCTGCTTCATCAGCTTGGTGGGGGCGTTGCGCAGGTGCAGCGGCACTTCCAGCGAGCCATGCTCGGCGGCTTCGCGCAGGGCGGTCTTGAAGCCCACGTACACGGCGTTACTCTTGGGGGCACAGGCGATGTAGGTGATGGCCTGGGCCACCGCCAGCTCGCCCTCGGGGCTGCCCAAGCGCTCTTGTACATCCCAGGCTGCCAGGCACAGGCTCAAGGCCCGGGGGTCGGCGTTGCCGATGTCCTCGCTGGCCATGCGCACCACGCGGCGGGCGATGTACAGCGGGTCGCAGCCGCCGTCGAGCATGCGCGCGTACCAGTACAGCGCACCATCAGGGTTGGAGCCGCGCACCGACTTGTGCAACGCCGAGATCTGGTCGTAGAAGGCCTCGCCGCCCTTGTCGAAGCGCCGGCGGCTGTCGCCGAGCAGGCTTTGCAGCATCTCGACATCGATTTCGCTGCCGTCTTCGGCCAGGTCCGAGGCGTTCTCGAGGAAGTTGAGCATGCGCCGGCCATCGCCATCGGCGGCGGCCATGAGCATCTTGAACGCTTCGTCACCCACCCGCAGGTTGCGCTTGCCAAGGCCACGCTCTTCGGTGAGCGCGCGGTTGACCAGCTTGCGCAGCGCCGGCTCGTCGAGGCTCTTGAGCACGTACACCCGGGCCCGCGACAGCAGCGCGTTGTTCAGCTCGAAGGACGGGTTCTCGGTGGTGGCGCCGATGAACAGCAGGGTGCCGTCTTCCACGTAGGGTAGAAAGGCGTCCTGCTGCGACTTGTTGAAGCGGTGCACCTCGTCGACGAACAGGATGGTGCGCCGGCCGTACTGACCGGCCTGCTGCTTGGCCACCTCCACCGCCTGGCGGATCTCCTTGACCCCGGCCAGCACCGCCGAGACCGTTTCGAAGTGCGCGTCGCAAAACTTCGCCAGCAGCCGCGCCAGGGTGGTCTTGCCGACCCCGGGCGGGCCCCAGAAGATCATCGAGTGCAGCGCGCCCTGCTCCAACGCCTCGCGCAGCGGCTTGCCGCGCGCCAGCAGGTGCTCCTGGCCGACATACTCGTCCAGGTTGGACGGGCGCAGGCGGGCGGCCAGGGGCTGGGCGACGGGTTCGCTTCGAAACAGGTCCATCACGGGCTCCGGTTACTCCTTGATGACGTCCGCGCCTTTGGGGATGTCAAAGGTGAATCGGCTGTCGGCCACCGGCTGGTTGGCCTTGACGCCGTTGAACAGGATGTTGGTACGTTGGCCAACGCTGTCCACCAGCTGCATTTCGTTGATCAGGCCCTTGCGGAACGACACCCGTAGCGAGTCGAACAGGGTGTCCTTGGTTTTCGGCTTGAGGGTGAAGTCCATCACTTCGCCCTGCTCCAGGGAGCTGATGTCAAAGCTCTGGCTGATCTTCGACACATCACCGGACAGCAGCAGCGCCGGGGTCTGGTTCAGGCGTACATCGAGCTTCTTGACGGTGGCCTGCTCCAGGTCCGGGTCCCACAGGGTGACGTTCTTGCCGTCCGACACCACCACCTGCTCCTGCGGTGCATCGGTGTGCCAGTAGAACAGGCCCGGGCGCTTGACGGTCATCTTGCCGGACGTTTCCTGCAGGCTGGTGCCGCTGGCGTCGATGGTCAGCTGGGAAAAGTTGGCCTCGATGGTCTGCGACTTCTCGAGCAACTGGGTCAGGCGCTGCACATCCTTTTCGCCCGCGTGTGCCGACAGGCTGGCCGCGGCCAGGGCAGAAACCAACAGCATGCGAATCATGCGCATGGGAATCCTCGTAGAGCGTGAATGGGCCGGGCGCCGTCATTGGCGCTCGGCGGGGGGAATCATCAGTCGCGCGGGCCGCCAGGGGCAATCACTTCCCGCGAGCCGTTGCTGTTCATCGGGGTGACCACGCCGGCCATTTCCATCGCCTCGATCATGCGCGCGGCGCGGTTGTAGCCGATCTTGAGCTTGCGCTGCACCGCAGAAATGGAAGCGCGGCGGCTTTCCAGCACAAACTGCACGGCTTCGTCGTACAGCGCGTCGGCTTCCGGGTCATCGCCGTCGCCACCGCCACCACCGCCGCCGTCGAAGCCGCTGCCGGCCTCCTCGACGCCGTTGAGGATGTCGTCGTTGTAGTCCGGTGCGCCGCGCAGCTTCCACGCCTCGACCGTGCGGTGCACCTCGTCGTCGGAAACGAACGCACCGTGCACACGGATCGGCAGGCTGGTGCCCGGCGGCATGTACAGCATGTCACCGTGGCCCAGCAGCTGCTCGGCGCCGCCCTGGTCGATGATGGTGCGCGAGTCGATCTTGCTCGACACCTGGAACGCCATGCGCGTGGGAATGTTGGCCTTGATCAGGCCGGTGATCACGTCCACCGACGGGCGCTGGGTGGCCAGAATCAGGTGGATACCCGCGGCACGGGCCTTTTGCGCAATCCGTGCGATCAGCTCTTCGACCTTCTTGCCGACGATCATCATCATGTCGGCGAATTCGTCCACCACCACCACGATGGTCGGCAGGGTTTTCAGTGCCGGCGGCTCGTCGTCCATGCTCTCGCGGCGGTACAGCGGGTCGTGGATGACCTCGCCGGCCTCTTGCGCATCCTTGACCTTGCGGTTGAAGCCGGCCAGGTTGCGCACGCCCATGGCCGCCATCAGCTTGTAGCGGCGTTCCATTTCGGCAACGCTCCAGCGCAGGGCGTTGGCGGCGTCCTTCATGTCGGTGACCACCGGGCACAGCAGGTGCGGAATGCCTTCGTAGATCGACAACTCGAGCATTTTCGGGTCAATCATGATCAGCCGCGCATCTTCCGGGCCGGACTTGAACAGAATCGACAGGATCATCGCGTTCACACCCACCGACTTACCGGAGCCGGTGGTACCGGCCACCAGCAGGTGGGGCATCTTGGCAAGGTCGGTGATCACCGGCTTGCCGCCGATGTCGTGGCCCAGGGCCAGGGTGACCGGGGACTTCTGCTCGTCGTACTGCGGGGTCGACAGCACCTCGGAGAAACGCACCATCTGGCGGTTCTCGTTGGGGATCTCGATACCCACGGTGGTCTTGCCCGGGATCACCTCCACCACGCGCACGCTGGTCACCGCCAGCGAGCGCGCCAGGTCCTTGGCCAGGTTGGCGATGCGGCTGACCTTCACGCCAGCAGCCGGCTGGATTTCATAGCGGGTGATGACCGGGCCCGGGTGGATGGAGTCCACCGAGACTTCAACGCCGAACTCCTTGAGCTTGACCTCCAGCAACTGGCCGACGCTGGCCAGGGACTCGGGCGAATACTCGATCTTTTTCTGCTCGGCCGGGTCGAGGATGGAAATCGAAGGCAAGGTGCCTTCCACGGCGCTGTCGATGAACAGCGGCGCCTGTTTTTCCTTCATCACCCGTTTGCTCGGCTCCGGCGCTGCCGGGGCGGCCGGCGGCATGATCACCGGGGCGGTGGCCGGGGCAGGCGCTTGTACGCGCGGCACTACCGGCTCGCGTGGCACCACCGGGCGGGCCGGCGGCTCTTCGCGCTCGACCACACGCTCGCGCGCCTGCGGTTGCGGCTTGGCCGCTTCGCGCTTGTCGGCGCTCATGGGCGCCAGGTCGAAGGCCGGCTCGTCCACCTCGCGCAGTTGCGCCACCAGGCGCTTGCGCTCGTTGCGTGCTTCCCACCAGCGAGTGGCGGCGCCCTGCACCAGTTCGAACAGGTCGAGGGTGATCTTGCCGGTCAGGTCCATCACCTTGAACCACGAAAGGTCGGTGAACACGGTCAGACCGAACAGGAACAGGGCAATGAACATCAGCGTGCTGCCCTGCACGTTCAGCAGGTTGCGCGCCAGATCGCCCAGGCTTTCGCCCAGGGCGCCCCCGGCGGAAAACGGCAGGCTGGATGACTGGTGGAAGTGGATATGCGCCAGCGCCGCACCCGACAGCACCAAAAACACCAGGCCGATCAGGCGCCAGGAAAACAGCCAGCCGCTCCACTGCCAGGGCTGGTGGCGTTCGCGGAAGATCTGCCAGGTCTTGATCGCCAGCAGCAAGGGGAATATGTAGGCGAAATAGCCCAGCACCATGAACAGGATGTCGGCGAAATACGCCCCGGCGCGGCCGGCGGCGTTCTGCACCTGCTCGGCGTTGCTGGTGTGGCTGAAACCTGGGTCGGAGGTGTCGTAGGTGACCAGGGCCATCCACAGGTACAGGCACAGCGCGCCGACAGCGATCAGCGCACCTTCCTTGAGGCGATAATGCAGCTGCTGCCGCCACAGGGGCACGGGCAAGGGAGCTGGGGTTGCGGTGGATTTCTTCAAAACGCGTCTATTCCTGCGCGAATAGTGATTGGCCGATGACTGGCCAACAAATCACTACTTTTAACATTACTGCCCGTCAGCCGCCATGGCGGCACGCCGTTCGGGGGCGTGAACGGGGGCTACTTTCATATAGCTGCAATTTGAGCATGCATTTTCTTTTGTGACAAAGGCTTATGCTGTGTTTTTGCACAGGTGTGACAGCAAATGCGCCCGATGGTGCCAACTGGAAGGTGAATACATTGCCTGGCCGGACGCATTCGCGGGTAAACCCGCTCCCACAGGTTATGCGCCAACCCTGTGGGAGCGGGTTTACCCGCGAAGAAACCCACGGCGATTGACCCTGCAAAGCTCACGCGCCATGCTGGTCGCCCTCCCCTCCCCCACCGCTCAAGACACCATGCTCACCTGGCTGACCCGCGACTCGCTGACCTTCCCGCCCCTGGAAAAGGCCCTGCACGACCCCAACGGCCTGCTCGCCGCCGGCGGCGACCTGACCCCCGAGCGCCTGGTCGCGGCTTATCGCCATGGCTGCTTCCCCTGGTATCAGGATGGCCAGCCGATTCTCTGGTGGTCACCCGACCCACGCACGGTGATGTTCCCCGATGAACTGCACGTGTCGCGTTCGCTGGCCAAGCTGATGCGCCAGGGCCGCTACCAGGTCAGCTTCGACACCGACTTCGCCGCGGTAATCGCCGCCTGCGCCGCGCCGCGCGACTACGCCGACGGCACCTGGATCACCGACAACATGCGCGCCGCCTACTGCGAGCTGCACCGGCGCGGCATCGCCCACTCGGTGGAGGTGCGCCAGGACGGCGAGCTGGTGGGCGGGCTGTATGGCCTGGCCATGGGCCGGCTGTTCTTCGGCGAATCGATGTTCAGCCGCGCCGACAACGCCTCGAAGGTGGGTTTCACCACTCTGGTGCAGCACCTCAAACAGGCCGGCTTCGTGCTGATCGACTGCCAGATGCCCACCGACCACCTGCACAGCCTGGGCGCCCGCGCCATCAGCCGGGCGAGCTTCGCCGAGCACCTGGCCACCTACCTCGACCAGCCCAACGGCGCCACCTGGGTCGCCTAGGCGCGTTGCCCGCAGCTGGCTTACACTTAGAGACAAAGTCTCACCGTAAAGGGGTTGATCATGACAGAGCTGGCGCGGTTGAAGTTTTATGCCACTCAACCCCACTCCTGCAGCTACCTGCCGGACGAGCAGGCGACCACGCTGTTTCTCGACCCGAGCCAGCCGATGGACGTGCATGTGTATGCCGACCTGTCGGAAATGGGCTTTCGCCGCAGCGGTGACCACCTCTACCGCCCGCACTGCCAACACTGCAACGCCTGCGTACCGGCGCGCATCCCCGCTGCGCGGTTCATCCCCAACCGCCAGCAACGGCGCATCCTCAAGCGCAACGCCGACCTGACCGTCACCGCCGCACGCCCTGCGTTCAAAGAGGAATACTTCGACCTGTACCGGCGCTACATCGAGCAACGCCACGCCGATGGCGACATGTACCCGCCCAGCCGTGACCAGTTCTCGACTTTTCTGGTGCGCGACCTGCCGTTCTGCTGGTTCTACGAATTCCGCCTTCAGGGCCGGCTGATGGCCGTGGCGGTGTGCGACCTGCTGCCCAACGGGCTGTCGGCGGTGTACACCTTCTACGAGCCAGAAGAGGAGCGTCGCAGCCTCGGCCGCTACGCCATCCTGTGGCAGATCACCGAAGCCCTGCGCCAGGACCTGGAGGCGGTTTATCTTGGCTACTGGATCAAGAACTGCAAGAAGATGAACTACAAGACCCAGTACCGCCCCATCGAATTGCTGATCAACCAGCGCTGGGTCAGCCTCAACTGAAAGCATTGGCTTGAAACACAATTTTCGGGCATAATCCACGCCACTTTTTTTGCCCGGTGCAGTCACGCGTCGGGCCAACACTGGATACCGAGGGCTTTACTGCATGTCGAAAGAAGACAGCTTCGAAATGGAAGGCACTGTCGTCGACACCCTGCCCAACACCATGTTCCGCGTGGAGTTGGAAAACGGGCACGTCGTTACCGCGCACATCTCCGGCAAGATGCGCAAGAACTACATCCGTATTCTCACTGGCGACAAGGTCCGCGTCGAACTGACGCCGTACGACCTGAGCAAGGGCCGCATCACCTACCGTGCGCGCTAAGCTTTAGTCATGAAAAAGCCCGGCCATGTGCCGGGCTTTTTTGTGGGTGCTCATAAAGCAGGGCTGCTGTGCAGCCCTTTCGCGACACAAGGCCGCTCCTACAGGGAAATGATCTCTCTGTAGGAGCGGCCTTGTGTCGCGAAAGGGCCGCGCAGCGGCCCCAGCCTTACGCGACCTCTGCCGTGGTCTCGTAGTCGAACACCAGCTCGCCATCGCGCATGTCGATGTGCACCACACCGCCATGCTCGGCCAGCTCGCCAAACAGGATCTCCTCGGCCAGCGGCCGCTTGATCTTGTCCTGGATCAGCCGCGCCATCGGCCGCGCGCCCATCTGCACGTCGTAACCCGAGGCCGCCAGCCAGCCGCGGGCGGCATCGGAAACCTCCAGCAGCACGCGCTTGTCCTCCAGCTGCGCCTGCAGCTCGATGAGGAACTTGTCGACGATGCTCTTGATGGTCTCGTGGGACAGCCGGCCGAACTGGATGATGGTATCCAGGCGGTTGCGGAACTCCGGCGTGAAGCTCTTGCGGATGACTTCCATGGCGTCGGACGAGTGGTCCTGGTGAGTAAAGCCGATCGAGGCCCGCGCGGCGGTTTCGGCGCCGGCGTTGGTGGTCATGATCAGGATCACGTTGCGGAAGTCCGCCTTGCGCCCGTTGTTGTCGGTCAGGGTGCCGTGGTCCATCACCTGCAGCAGCAGGTTGAAGACTTCCGGGTGGGCCTTCTCGATTTCATCGAGCAGCAACACGCAGTGCGGCTGCTTGGTGATCGCCTCGGTCAACAGGCCGCCCTGGTCGAAACCAACGTAGCCTGGCGGGGCACCGATCAGGCGCGACACAGTGTGGCGCTCCATGTACTCGGACATGTCGAAGCGCACCAGCTCCACGCCCAGCGCCTTGGCCAGCTGACGGGCAGCTTCGGTCTTGCCCACACCGGTGGGGCCGGCGAACAGGAACGAACCCACCGGCTTGTCCGGTGACTTCAGGCCTGCACGGGACAGCTTGATGGCGGTGGCCAACGAGTCGATCGCCGCATCCTGGCCGAACACGGTCAGCTTGAGGTCACGCTCGAGGTTGCGCAGCAGCTCCTTGTCGGAGCTGGTGACATGCTTCGGCGGAATCCGCGCGATCTTGGCGACGATGTCCTCGACCTGCGGCACGTCGATACGTTTGACGCGGTTGGCCTCGGGCTGCAGGCGCTGGTAGGCGCCGGCCTCGTCGATCACGTCGATGGCCTTGTCCGGCATATGCCGGTCATTGATGTAGCGCGAAGCGAGTTCGGCGGCGGCGCGCAGGGCTTCGTCGCTGTACTCGATGTTGTGGTGGCTTTCGAAGCGGCCCTTGAGCCCGCGCAGAATCCCCACGGTGTCTTCCACCGACGGCTCGGTGACATCGACCTTCTGGAAGCGCCGCGCCAGGGCACGGTCCTTCTCGAAGATGCCGCGGAACTCCTGGAAGGTGGTCGAGCCGATGCAGCGGATATCCCCCGACGACAACAGCGGCTTGAGCAGGTTGGAGGCGTCCATCACCCCGCCCGACGCCGCACCGGCACCAATGATGGTGTGGATCTCGTCGATGAACAGGATCGCTTGCGGGCGCTTGCGCAGCTCGCCGAGCAGCGCCTTGAAGCGCTTCTCGAAATCGCCGCGGTACTTGGTACCGGCCAGCAATGCACCCAGGTCGAGGGAATACACCACGCTCTGGGCCAGCAGGTCGGGTACCTGGCCGTCGACGATACGCTTGGCCAAGCCTTCGGCGATGGCGGTCTTGCCGACACCGGCCTCGCCCACCAGCAGCGGGTTGTTCTTGCGCCGACGGGCAAGAATCTGCGCCACACGCTCGACCTCCTGCTCGCGACCTACCAGCGGGTCGATACGCCCGGCACGGGCCAGTTCGTTGAGGTTGCTGGCGTAGGCGTCCAGCGGGTTGCTGGAAGACGAAGACTCACCGCCCTCCTCGTCCTGCATTTCCTGGTCGCTGTCGGTGTTCGGGCCATGGCCCGGCACCTTGCTGATGCCGTGGGCAATGTAGTTGACCACGTCGATGCGGGCCACGCTCTGCTGCTTGAGCAGGAACACGGCCTGGCTTTCCTGTTCGCTGAAAATGGCTACCAGCACGTTGGCGCCAGTGACTTCGCGTTTGCCAGAGCTTTGCACGTGGAACACGGCGCGCTGCAGCACCCGCTGGAAGCCCAGGGTCGGTTGCGTTTCGCGGTCCTCGTCATGCACGGGGATCAGCGGCGTGGTGGAATCGATGAACTCTTGCAGGTCGTGCTTGAGCTTGTCGAGATTGGCGCCACAGGCGCGCAGAACGGTCGCGGCGGCCTCGTTGTCAAGGAGTGCCAGCAACAGGTGTTCGACGGTCATGAACTCATGACGCTTCGAACGGGCCTCCTTGAAGGCCAGATTGAGGGTGACTTCGAGCTCGCGGTTTAACATAGCTTCACCTCATACCCAAGTGGTCGGCGATTAACCGTCCTTCTCGATTTCACAGAGTAGCGGATGCTGGCTTTCCCTGGCGTATTGGTTGACCTGCATGGCCTTCGTTTCGGCGATGTCACGGGTAAACAATCCGCACACTGCCCGCCCCTCGGTATGGACGGTCAGCATGATCTTGGTCGCCAGCTCGCGGTTCAGATTGAAGAACGTCTCGAGCACTTCGACGACGAAATCCATTGGCGTGTAGTCATCGTTGAACAAAACCACCTTGTACATCGGTGGCGCCTGCAGAAGCGGCTTGGCCTCCTGTACCGCGAGACCGGCGCCGTCATCCTCGTGCCCGTCTTCATGCGACTGCGGGCGATCCTGATTGAATGTTAGTCGAATCTCACTGAGTACATGCATGGAAAGAATTTCATCATGATCGACAAGTTAAGGTTGTGGGTTGACCGCACAGGCCCCATTCGGCGCGGGCGCCGGGTGACCTTGACTATCGGCAAAACGGTGTTACAACCAATAGGAACCCACCGTGGTCGATAAAGATCCGCGCAGTCAACCAGATTTTCTCGCATGGTTCGTATGCGGATGACGTGGATGATACTCCAGTGATGGAGTCCTTTGCAGAGGGACATAGGGATGGCAAGCGGTAAAGTCAAGTGGTTCAACAATGCCAAAGGCTACGGATTCGTCAATGAAGAGGGTAAGACCGACGACCTGTTCGCGCATTATTCAGCGATTCAGATGGACGGTTACAAGACCCTCAAAGCCGGGCAATCCGTGGAGTTCGAGATCATCCAGGGCCCCAAGGGCCTGCACGCCGTCAATATCAAGGATGCCGCTGCAGCGGCCAGGGCCGTAGGGCAGTCCGAGAACGAGACAGTGCAAGTCTGACCCCCAGCTCTCTGCCGGTATACGAAAAAACCGGCCGCCTCTTTACCGAGGCGGCCGGTTTTCGTTTGTGGGCATGTGAATGGCACAGGCTGCCTGCACTGGCCACATCGCCGGCAAGCCGGCTCCTACAGGTACAGCGCAGGCCTGAAGATCAGGCAATCCCTGTAGGAGCGGGTTCACCCGCGAACACGGGCCAAGCCCGTGCCAGGCGGCGCGCCTTACATATGCTTGATCATCGCATCGCCAAAGCCGGAACTGCCCACCAGCGTGGCCCCGTCCATCAAGCGCTCGAAGTCGTAAGTGACGGTCTTGGCGGCAATCGCACCGTTGGTGCCCTTGATGATCAAATCGGCAGCCTCGGTCCAGCCCATGTGCCGCAGCATCATCTCGGCTGAAAGAATCACCGACCCCGGGTTGACCTTGTCCTGCCCGGCATACTTGGGCGCCGTGCCGTGGGTGGCCTCGAACATGGCCACCGTGTCCGAAAGGTTGGCCCCCGGCGCAATGCCGATACCGCCCACCTCGGCCGCCAGCGCGTCAGACAGGTAGTCGCCATTGAGGTTAAGAGTGGCGATCACGTCGTATTCGGCCGGGCGCAGCAGGATCTGCTGCAGCATGGCGTCGGCGATGGCATCCTTGACGATCACTTCGCGGCCGCTTTTCGGGTTCTTGAACTTCATCCACGGGCCGCCATCGAGCAATTCGGCGCCAAACTCGTCCCGCGCCACCTCGTAGCCCCAGTCCTTGAACGCCCCCTCGGTGAACTTCATGATGTTGCCCTTGTGCACCAGGGTCAGCGACTCGCGGTCGTTGTCCACCACGTACTGCAAGGCCTTGCGCACCAGGCGCTTGGTGCCCTCCTTCGAGACCGGCTTGACGCCGATGCCGCAGTCCTGGTCGAAGCGGATCTTGGTGACGCCCATTTCCTCCTTGAGGAACTTGATCACCTTGTTCGCCTCGGGCGAGCCGGCCTTCCACTCGATGCCGGCATAAATATCCTCGGAGTTCTCGCGGAAGATCACCATGTCCACATCACCCGGCTTCTTGACCGGACTGGGCACGCCCTGGAACCACAGCACCGGGCGCAGGCACACGTAAAGGTCCAGTTGCTGGCGCAGGGCGACGTTGAGCGAACGGATGCCACCGCCTACCGGCGTGGTCAGCGGCCCCTTGATCGACACGACATAGTCTTTCACCGCATCCAGGGTTTCCTGGGGCAGCCAGGTGTCCTGGTCGTATACCTGGGTGGCTTTCTCGCCGGCGTATACCTCCATCCAGGCGATTTTGCGTTTGCCGCCGTAGGCCTTTTGCACGGCGGCATCGACCACCTTGATCATCACCGGCGATACGTCCACGCCGATGCCGTCGCCTTCGATGTAGGGGATGATGGGGTGGTCGGGAACGTTGAGCGAATGGTCTGCATTGACGGTGATCTTGGTGCCGTCGGCCGGAACCTTGATTTTCTGGTATCCCATGCTGCACTACTCCGCTTTTCCTGGTGTGGGTGGAAATCGAGCGCTGCACTGAGCCTAAACCACATCTGCCGACCTGCAACTGCAAGGTGCCAGCCTGCCAGACAAACCTTTTCGCCTTCGCGGGTAAACCCGCTCCCACAGGGCGCGCGATACCTGTGGGAGCGGGTTTACCCGCGAATGGCCACACGCCAATGCCTGCGACATCCCGCCACATTGCCCCTACGTCTTTGGTCTTATAAACGGCGCGATCGCACTTGACCTTGCTGAATCGACCAAAGGGTTTGATATACTGCGCCGCGACCGCAGGGTCATCGGGGCGAACCCTTGGAAAACGCGGCTCGCCCTTGGTCACGAAGACCACCAAGCCTGGGTTGTTACCGCACCCCAGCAATTGACGCTCGACTGATGCATCCACCATCACCGCTCGCAGCCTCTCGACTTTCCGCTCATGGCGATGCCAGGGCGAAGCGCCTACCCTGCGCACCTCGAGACTCGAGTACGCTCAGCACACAGAGAGTTAACCCGCATGCCCACCCGTTCCAAGATCATCTATACCTTCACCGACGAAGCCCCCGCCCTCGCCACCTACTCGCTGCTGCCGATCGTCGAAGCCTTCACCGCTTCAGCCGACATCGCCGTTGAAACCCGCGATATTTCCCTGGCTGGCCGTATCCTCGCGGCGTTCCCCGAGCAACTGGGCGCAGAGAAGCAGGTAGGCGATCACCTGGCGGAACTGGGCCAGCTGGCCACCACTCCTGAAGCCAACATCATCAAGCTGCCGAACATCTCCGCATCGGTTCCGCAGCTCAAGGCCGCCATCAAGGAGCTGCAAGCCAAGGGCTTCAACATCCCTGACTACGCCGACGAGCCAGCCAGCGCTGACGAGAAAGAATCCCGCGCCCGCTACGACCGCATCAAAGGTTCGGCCGTGAACCCGGTGCTGCGCGAAGGCAACTCCGACCGCCGCGCGCCGCTGTCGGTCAAGAACTACGCCCGCAAGCACCCGCACAAGATGGGCGCCTGGGCCGCCGACTCGCAGTCGCACGTTGCCCACATGACCCAGGGCGACTTCTACGGCAGCGAAAAGGCCGCGCTGATCGAGGCTGACGACAGCCTGCGCATCGAGCTGGTCGCAAAAGACGGCAGCACCACCGTGCTGAAAGAAAAGACCGCCGTCAAAGCTGCCGAAGTGATCGACTGCGCCACCATGAGCCGCAAGGCCCTGAAAGCCTTCATCGCCGAGCAGATCGCCGATGCCAAGGCCTCCGGCGTGCTGCTGTCGGTGCACCTGAAAGCCACCATGATGAAGGTTTCCGACCCGATCATGTTCGGCGTCATCGTCGAAGAGTTCTACGGCGACGTGCTCAACAAGCATGCAGCAGCCCTGACCGAAGTCGGCTTCAACGCCAACAACGGCATCGGCGACCTGTACGCCCGCATCAAGGACCTGCCTGCTGAAAAGCAAGCCGAGATCGAAGCCGACATCCAGGCCCTGTACGCCGTTCGCCCGGCCCTGGCCATGGTCAACTCGGACAAAGGCATCACCAACCTGCACGTACCGAGCGACGTCATCGTCGACGCCTCGATGCCGGCAATGATCCGCGACTCGGGCAAGATGTGGAACACCGCCGGTGAGCTGCAGGACGCCAAGGCCGTGATCCCGGACCGCTGCTACGCCGGCATCTACCAGGCCACCATCGAAGACTGCAAGGTCAACGGTGCCTTCGACCCGACCACCATGGGCAGCGTGCCGAACGTTGGCCTGATGGCGCAAAAAGCCGAAGAGTACGGCTCCCACGACAAGACCTTCCAGATCAAGGCCGACGGCGTCGTGCGCGTGGTCGATGGCAAGGGCAAGGTCGTTCTGGAGCAGAACGTCGAAGCCGGTGACATCTTCCGCATGTGCCAGACCAAGGACGCGCCGATCCAGGACTGGGTCAAGCTGGCCGTCAACCGCGCCCGCCTGAGCAACACCCCGGCGGTGTTCTGGCTGGACCCTGCCCGTGCCCACGACGGCGTGATGATCGAGAAGGTACAGAAGTACCTGAAAGACCACGACACCACCGGCCTGGACATCCGCGTACTGGCCCCGGTCGACGCCATCAAGTTCTCCCTGGCCCGTATCCGCGAAGGCAAGGACACCATCTCGGTGACCGGCAACGTGCTGCGCGACTACCTGACCGACCTGTTCCCGATCATGGAACTGGGCACCAGTGCCAAGATGCTGTCGATCGTGCCGCTGATGAACGGCGGTGGCCTGTTCGAAACCGGCGCCGGCGGTTCGGCACCCAAGCACGTGCAGCAGCTGGTTGAAGAGAACTTCCTGCGTTGGGACTCGCTGGGTGAATTCCTGGCCCTGGCCGCCTCGCTCGAGCACCTGGGCAACACCTACGACAACCCGCGCGCCAAGGTTCTGGCCAACACCCTGGACCAGGCTACCGGCAAGTTCCTCGACACCAACAAGTCGCCTTCGCGCAAAGTCGGTGGTATCGACAACCGCGGTAGCCACTTCTACCTGACCCTGTACTGGGCCGAAGCCCTGGCCGCCCAGGCTGACGACGCTGCGCTGCAAGCGCGCTTCGCACCACTGGCAAAAACCCTGGCCGAGAACGAAGCAACCATCGTTGCCGAGCTCAACGCCGTACAGGGCAAGCCGGCCGACATCGGTGGCTACTACGCCCCGGATGCCGAGCTGACCGCCAAGGTGATGCGCCCAAGCCAGACCCTGAACAGCGCCATTGCCGCCCTGTAAGGTTCGCTTGAGCTAACCCACAAACCCCGGCCACGCACCGGGGTTTGTGCTTTCTGGGCAGATGATATCAAGCGGCTAACGCGCACCCTGTGGGAGCGGGTTTACCCGCGAATGCGATGGTAAATCTGATGACGCATTCGCGGGTAAACCCGCTCCCACAGGGTACGCGCCAGCCCTCAAGGAGCAGCTCATGACCTGGCAACCCCACATTACCGTCGCCACCGTCGTCGAACAGGACGGCAAATTCCTCTTCGTCGAAGAATTCAAAGCCGGCCAGCACGTCTTCAACCAACCTGCCGGTCACCTGGAACCCAACGAAACCCTCACCCAGGCCGCCCTGCGCGAAACCCTCGAAGAGACCGCCTGGGACGTCGAACTCACAGGCGTGGTCGGCATCTACCTGTATACCGCCCCCAGCAACGGCGTCACCTACCAGCGCATCTGCTTCGCCGCCCGCCCGGTGCGCCACCACCCGCAGCGCGCCCTGGACAGCGACATCGTGCGCGCCGTGTGGCTGAACCGCGATGAACTGCTGGCCGCCCCCGAGCGCTGGCGCAGCGAACTGGTGCCGCGCTGCCTGGACGACTACCTGAAAGGCCCATTGCACAGCCTTGAGCTGCTGCGCGACTGACGCAACCTGCGCGGGTTTGATAGAATCCGCGCTTTTCCCCCTGATACACACCGGTAGCCATGACCAGCCCAGCACTCAAAGACCCCGCCAAGACCCGCGTCATCGTCGGCATGTCCGGCGGCGTGGACTCTTCCGTCTCCGCCCTTCTGCTCATGGAGCAGGGCTACCAGGTGGAAGGGTTGTTCATGAAAAACTGGGAAGAGGACGACGGCACCGAATACTGCACCGCCCGCGAAGACCTGGCCGACGCCCAGGCCGTGTGCGACCGTATCGGCATCAAGCTGCACACCGCCAACTTCGCCGCCGAATACTGGGACAACGTGTTCGAGCATTTTCTTGAAGAGTACAAGGCCGGCCGCACGCCCAACCCGGACATCCTCTGCAACCGCGAAATCAAGTTCAAGGCGTTCCTCGACTACGCCCTCTCGCTGGGCGCCGACCTTATCGCCACCGGCCACTACGTGCGCCGCCGCGACACCGGCGAGCTCACCGAACTGCTCAAGGGCCTGGACCCGAACAAGGACCAGAGCTACTTCCTGCACGCCGTGGGCGGCAACGAAATCGCCCGCACCCTGTTCCCGGTGGGCGAGCTGGAAAAGCCCGAAGTACGCGCCATCGCCGAAAAACACGGCCTGGCCACGGCGAAGAAAAAGGACTCCACCGGCATCTGCTTCATCGGCGAGCGCCGCTTCAGCGATTTTCTCAAGCAGTACCTGCCGGCCCAGCCCGGCGAGATCGAAACCACTGATGGTGAAGTGATCGGCCGCCACCATGGCCTGATGTACCACACCATCGGCCAGCGCCAGGGCCTCGGTATCGGCGGCCTGAAAGACGCCGGCGACGAGCCGTGGTACGTGCTGCACAAGGACCTTGCGCGCAACGTGCTGGTGGTCGGCCAGGGCAACGAACACCCGTGGCTGTTCTCCCGCGCCCTGCTGGCCTCGGAAATTTTCTGGGTCAACCCCATCGACCTGTCCAGCCCGCGTCGCCTCACCGCCAAGGTGCGCTACCGCCAAAGCGACCAGCACTGCACCCTGGAGCTGACCGAAACCGGCTACCGCGCCGTGTTCGACGAGCCGCAGCGCGCGGTCACCCCCGGCCAGTCGGTGGTGTTCTACGACGGCGAAGTGTGCCTGGGCGGCGGCGTGATCGAGACCGCCGAGCCGTGGAGCCCGCGCGCATGAACAACCTGCAGGAGCAACTGGTCGCCCTGGGCGGCGTGTTCCAGGCCGCCGTGCTGGTGGACCGTATCGCCCGCACCGGCCAGGCCAGCGAGGCCAACATCGGCTGCATGCTCGGCAGCCTGCTGGTGCGCGACCCGAACAACACCCTGGAGGTGTTCGGCGGCGACGACCTCAACCTGCGCGACGGCTACCGCGCGCTGGTCGGCGCCCTGGAGCGCGACCCCAGCAGCCTGCAGCGCGAGCCGCTGCGCTACGCCCTGTCGATGCTGGGCCTGGAGCGCCAGCTGAACAAGCGCGGCGACCTGCTCGACACCATCGGCAACCGCCTGCCGCAGATCCAGTCCCAGGCCGAGCATTTCGGTTTGGTTCACGATAACGTCATCGCTTCCAGTGGAGCCTTGTACCAGGACACCCTGAGCACCCTGCGCCAGCGTATCCAGGTGCACGGCGACATGCGCTTTTTGCAGCAGGCCGGCAACGCCTCGAAAATCCGCGCCCTGCTGCTGGCCGGCATCCGCGCCGCACGCCTGTGGCGCCAACTGGGCGGGCACCGCTGGCAGCTGGTATTCAGCCGGCGCAAGCTGCTCAACGAACTGTACGGGATGATGCGAACCGCCGATTGACCGGCGCATCGCCCCCTGTGTAGGAGCGGCCTTGTGTCGCGAAAGGGCTGCATCGCAGCCCCGGCAATGCGCGCTGAAACTCAGATCCCGGGGCCGCTGCGCGCCCCTTTCGCGACACAAGGCCGCTCCTACACAGGGACCGCAACACGCTTCGAAACGGCCCGACCTTTGGTCAGCCACCCGACTCCGGCGCATTTTTCATGTATGATATGCGCCCTTCCAAAAGCCTGACTGTCCGAGAACACCCCATGCAGCTTTCTTCGCTCACTGCGGTTTCCCCTGTAGACGGCCGTTACGCCGGCAAAACCCAGGCCTTGCGCCCCATTTTCAGCGAATTCGGCCTGATCCGTTTCCGCGCCCTGGTCGAAGTGCGCTGGTTGCAGCGCCTGGCCGCTCACCCGCAAATCGGCGAAGTGCCGGCGTTTTCCGCCGAAGCCAACGCCCTGCTGGACAGCCTGGCCACCGACTTCAAGCTCGAGCACGCCGAACGCGTCAAAGAAATCGAGCGCACCACCAACCACGACGTCAAGGCCATCGAGTACCTGCTCAAGGAGCAGGCTGCGCAACTGCCTGAACTGGCCAAGGTCAGCGAGTTCATCCACTTCGCCTGCACCAGCGAGGACATCAACAACCTGTCCCACGCCCTGATGCTGCGCGCCGGCCGTGACGAAGTGCTGCTGCCGCTGATGCGCCAGATCGCCGAGTCGATCCGCGCCCTGGCCCACGCCCACGCCGAAGTGCCGATGCTGTCGCGCACCCACGGTCAGCCGGCCTCGCCGACCACCCTGGGCAAAGAGCTGGCCAACGTCGTCTACCGCCTGGAGCGCCAGATCGCCCAGGTGGCCGCCGTGCCGCTGCTGGGCAAGATCAACGGCGCCGTGGGCAACTACAACGCCCACCTGTCGGCCTACTCGCAAGTGGACTGGGAAGAAAACGCCCGCGCCTTCATCGAAGACGAGCTGGGCCTGCAGTTCAACCCGTACACCACCCAGATCGAGCCGCACGACTACATCGCCGAGCTGTTCGACGCCATCGCCCGCTTCAACACCATCCTCATCGACTTCGACCGCGACGTCTGGGGCTACATCTCGCTGGGCTACTTCAAGCAGAAGACCGTGGCCGGCGAAATCGGCTCCTCGACCATGCCGCACAAGGTCAACCCGATCGACTTCGAAAACTCCGAAGGCAACCTGGGTATTGCCAACGCGCTGTTCCAGCACCTGGCCAGCAAGCTGCCGATTTCGCGCTGGCAGCGTGACCTGACCGACTCCACCGTGCTGCGCAACCTGGGCGTGGGCTTTGCCCACAGCGTCATCGCCTATGAAGCCAGCCTGAAGGGCATCGGCAAGCTCGAAGTCAACCAGGCCCGTATCGCCGCCGACCTGGACGCCTGCTGGGAAGTCCTCGCCGAGCCGATCCAGACCGTCATGCGCCGCTTCAACATCGAGAACCCCTACGAGAAGCTCAAAGAGCTGACCCGTGGCAAGGGCATCACGCCAGAAGCGCTGCTGACCTTCATCGATGGCCTGGACATGCCAGCCGAAGCCAAGGCCGAGCTCAAGCTGCTCACCCCTGCGACCTACATCGGTAACGCGGTGGCCCAGGCCAAACGCATCTAAGCTGAGCGCAGCGTTCAACGCCCGGCCTCGCCGGGCGTTTTTATTCCCGTACGAAAATTACGTTTTTTCAATAGGTTGAACATGAATTCTGATACTCCACTGCAACTGCTGGGCGGCCTCACGGCCCGTGAATTCCTGCGCGACTACTGGCAGAAGAAGCCGCTGCTGGTGCGCCAGGCGTTCACCGACTTCGTCAGCCCCATCGACCCCGACGAACTGGCCGGCCTGGCCCTGGAAGAAGAAGTCGAGTCGCGCCTGGTGCTCGAGCACGGCGAGCGCCCCTGGGAGCTGCGCCGCGGCCCGTTCGCCGAAGACGCCTTCGCCGACCTGCCCGAGCGTGACTGGACCCTGCTGGTGCAGTCGGTCGACCAGTTCGTACCGGAAGTGGCCGAGCTGCTCGAAGAATTCCGCTTCCTGCCCAGCTGGCGTATCGATGACGTGATGATCAGCTACGCCGCCCCCGGTGGCAGCGTCGGCCCGCACTTCGACAACTACGACGTGTTCCTGCTGCAAGGCCACGGCACCCGCAACTGGAAAGTCGGGCAGATGTGCAACAGCGACAGCGCGCTGATCGAGCACGCCGACCTGCGCATCCTCGCCGACTTCGAGCAAAGCCAAGAGTGGAGCCTGGAGCCCGGCGACATGCTCTACCTGCCGCCGCGCCTGGCCCACTACGGCATCGCCGAAGACGAGTGCCTGACCTACTCGGTCGGCTTCCGCGCCCCGAGCGCCGCCGAAGTGCTGACCCACTTCACCGACTTCCTCAGCCAGTTCCTGCCTGACGAAGAGCGCTACAGCGACGCCGACGCCGTGCCTGCGGCCGACCCGCACCAGATCCAGCACGACGCCCTCGACCGCCTCAAGGGCCTGATCGACAAGCACATGAACGACAAGGACCTGCTGCTGACCTGGTTCGGCCAGTTCATGACCGAGCCGCGCTACCCGGAGCTGGTGACAGGCGAAGAGCTGAGCGAAGCCGAGCTGCAGGACAGCCTTGAGCAAGGCGCCGTGCTGATTCGCAACCCAAGCGCGCGCATGGCCTGGTCGGAGGTCGAAGACGACCTGCTGCTGTTCGCCAGCGGCCAGAGCCGCCTGCTGTCGGGCCACCTGCGCCCGCTGCTGAAGCTGATCTGCGCCGCCGACGCCCTGCACATCGAGAACCTCGGCAAGTGGATCGCCGACGAAGAAGGCCTGACGCTGGTCTGCCAGCTGATCAAGCAAGGAAGCCTGGGGTTTGCCAACGATGAATAAGATCAGTGTGCGCCTGGCCGACTGGCACAAGGATAACGCCGACATCCATCGCATCCGCAGCGCCGTGTTCGTCGCCGAACAGCACGTGCCGCCAGAGCTTGAGTTCGACGCCGAAGACCCGACCGCGGTGCATTTTCTGGCCATGGAGGGCGACTACCCGATCGGTACCGCCCGCCTGCTGCCCGACGGCACCATCGGCCGGGTTTCGGTGCTCAAGGACTGGCGCGGCCTGAACGTCGGCGATGCGCTGATGCGTGCGGTGATCACCGAAGCGCAGAACCGCGACCTCAAGCAGCAGATGCTCAGCGCCCAGGTGCACGCCACGCCGTTCTACGAGCGCCTGGGCTTCCGGGTGGTCAGCGAGGAGTTCCTCGAAGCCGGCATCCCGCACGTCGACATGGTGCGCGACTCCTGCGAGATCGTCTGACCTCGCAATCCTGCGCCGGCCTCATCGCAGGCTTCGCCAGCTCCCACAGGTACGGCGCATATCTCACCGTCAGCGGTAATCCTGTAGGAGCGGGCTTGCCCGCGAACACCGGCGCAGCCGGTGCCAGCCACCGCACTGCCTGCTTCGCGGCACAAGGCCGCTCCTACAGGTACAGCGCTGCCTCAGACCTCGCGCAGTCCTGTAGGAGCGGGCTTGCCCGCGAACACCGGCGCAGCCGGTGCCAGCCACCGCACTGCCTGCTTCGCGACACAAGGCCGCTCCTACAGGTACAGCGCTGCCTCAGACCTCGCGCGGTCCTGTAGGAGCGGGCTTGCCCCGCGAACACCGGCGCAGCCGGTGCCAGCCACCGCACTGCCTGCTTCGCAGCACAAGGCCGCTCCTACAGGTACAGCGCTGCCTCAGACCTCGCGCGGTCCTGTAGGAGCGGGCTTGCCCGCGAACACCGGCGCAGCCGGTGCCAGCCACTGCGCTGCCTGCTTCGCGGCACAAGGCCGCTCCTACAGGTACAGCGCTGCCTCAGACCTTGCGCGGTCCTGTAGGAGCGGGCTTGCCCTGCGAACACCGGCACAGCCGGTGCCAGCCACCGCGCTGCCTGCTTCGCGACACAAGGCCGCTCCTACAGGTACAGCGCTGCCTCAGACCTCGCGCGGTCCTGTAGGAGCGGCTTCGCGGCACAGCGCAGGCGCCCGTTCAGGCAATCACCACCTGCCCCTCCAGCAACCCCGGTACCCCCACCAGCGTCACGCTGCTTTGCCCAAAGGTCAGCACCAGGTCATTGCCCACCTGGCTCAGGTGATCACGCAAGTCCGGCAGCGCCGTACCGCCCTCCACCCCCATGAACACCAGCCTGTCCTGGGCGCCGAAATCCAGCACCCGGTCCTGGCCGAACACCCCACTGAACAGGAAGGTATCGCTGCCCGCGCCGCCACTGAGCACATCATTGCCCGCGCCACCGACCAACACATCGTTACCCTTGCCGCCCTGCAAACGGTCATCGCCGCCCAGCCCGAACAGCCACTGGCCCTGGTTGCCGGCCACCAGCACGTCCGCCCCCTGCCCGCCACTTTGCGAGGCCGCGTAAGCCTCGAGCTTGCCGCTGCTGAGCAAGCCGTCCAGCCCCACTGCGTGGCTCACCTCCTTGCTGAAGAACACCAGGCTGCTCTCCTTGCTCACCAGCGTCTCCACGTTGCGCACCTGGCTGATACCGCCGTCCGCATTGCGGATGTACAGCGTGCCCTCGCCATCCCGGGCGATGTCCAGCCGGCCCAGGGCCTGCTCCAGCTTCAGCGTGTCGTGGCCACTGCCGCCGTCGATCAGGTTGAAGCCGCCGTCGTCACGGAAGGTGTCGTTGCCCGCCCCGCCATCGAGGTAATCGTTGCCGCGCCCACCGTGGATCAAGTCGTCGTGGGCCGAGCCGATGATGAAAGTGCTGCCTGTATGCGGCTCGGCACTACGGTTCAGGTCCTCGACCCAGGTCGAGCCCCGGGTGGCATCGGACAGGTTGCTCACCACCACAGTCGAGTCGCGGCTGGTCCAGGGGTAGAACGACGAGTCCAGCACCCGCCCCAGGCCATCGGCGTAGGCCGTCGGCAGGTGCGACAGCCAGGTGGCGATGTTGCCGATGGAGAACGGCAGCAGGTTCCAGGCGCCTGAGGCGTAGTAATCGTTGAAATTGACGATGTTGTCGGTGGCCGAGGCCTTCTCGCCATCGTGCACACCCAGGGTGCCCCAGGTGACCGAGGTGCCGTCGAGCACACGGAACACCGGGTCGTTTTCGTAGCCGATGTTGAGCACCTTGTCGGCATCGGCCGCCTGGGTTGGCGAGGCGAAGGCGACGTAGTTGGCATTTTCGAAGAAGCCGCCCCAGCGCTCACCACTGAGGTCGGCCAGACTGTTCACCGCCAGGCCACCCAGGCTGTGACCACTGACGGTGACATCAGCCCCGGTCAGCCCATGTGCCCTGGCAAAGGCCGCCACATCCCCG
This sequence comes from Pseudomonas sp. NPDC089406, assembly GCF_044900265.1. Classification (NCBI taxonomy): domain Bacteria; kingdom Pseudomonadati; phylum Pseudomonadota; class Gammaproteobacteria; order Pseudomonadales; family Pseudomonadaceae; genus Pseudomonas; species Pseudomonas sp. NPDC089406. Next base: position 177,822 of record NZ_JBJDNC010000007.1, read on the forward strand.
AGCAGGCCGTCGAAGGCGTTGCCGGCATAGTCGCGGGCGTAACCGGCCGGCCCAAGGGCCGCCAGCAGGTCGTTGAGCGCATCGCCCAGTGTGTCACCCAGCAGGTTCTCCCGCGGGCCGCTGGTGCCGCGAAAGGCGATGCCAATACCGGTCAACTGGCCACTGTCGTCATACCGGCCAAGCACCTCCACCTGGGCAGTCTCGTAGCCCGGCTTTTCGCCGTGGAAGGTGCCACGGGCGTCGGTACTGCCCTGGTAGCCCAGCTGTGCAGCACTGATGGGTGTCCAGCCGGCAGCCTGCACCTTGGTCAGCGCTGCTGCCTCGGAATCGGGGTTCCATGGCAGGCCGGGCACCACGCCCTGGCTGTCGGTGCCGCCGATCAGCGCCTTGACCAGTGTGGCCGGCAACCCCAGGCCAAAGCCGTACTGCTGGTAGCCAGCGGCAAAGCCGTCGTCGATACCGTGGTAGGCGTAGGTGGCCAGGGCCATGGCATCGTTGTAGAGGGCAGCAGAAGCGTTGCTGTCGAGCTGTTTGTAGTCGAAAACAGGCATTAGGTGACTTCCTTGTATCTTGTAGGAATGGCGCCCCAGCGACATCGTCCAATGACACAACTGGCAGGCGAACGGCAAAACTGGCACGGCCGTACCACTGCGTCCAACCCCAAGGCTGCGGCTACCCTGCCAAAGGTGCGGGCATAAAACCTGTACATGCATACAGATAAAACTTGCCTGAACGCCCTGGGTTGCGCATCCTAGTGCGCAACTTAAGCGACGAAGCTCCCGCGGCCATGCGCCTGTTCCTCTGCGAAAAACCCTCCCAGGCAAAAGACATCGCCAAAGTGCTCGGCGCCAACCGCCGTGGCGACGGCTGCTGGCAAGGCACCGACGTGTGCGTGACCTGGTGCATCGGCCACCTGCTCGAAACCGCCCCACCCGACGCCTACGACGAGCGCTACAAGCGCTGGTCCCTGGAGCACCTGCCGATCATCCCGGAAAAGTGGAAGATGACCGTCAAGCCCAAGACCGCCAGCCAATTCAAGGCGGTCAAGCGCCTGCTCGGCGAGGCCCGCGAGCTGGTGATCGCCACCGACGCCGACCGCGAAGGCGAAATGATCGCCCGCGAGCTGGTCGAACACTGTCGCTACCGCGGCCCCATCCAGCGCCTGTGGCTGTCGGCGCTGGACGACGCCTCCATTCGCAAGGCCCTCGGGCGCCTGCTACCCGGGCAGGACACCTTCAGCCTCTATCATTCGGCGCTGGGCCGCTCGCGCGCCGACTGGCTGATCGGCATGAACATGAGCCGCCTGTTCACCCTGCTCGGGCGCCAGTCCGGCTACCAGGGCGTATTGCCAGTAGGCCGGGTGCAAACCCCCACCCTGCGCCTGGTGGTGGACCGCGACCGCAGCATCGCCGACTTTGTGCCTGTCCCCTTCTGGGCCATCGACGTGCAGCTTGAAAGCGCAGGCCAGGTGTTCAACGCCCAGTGGCGCGCACCCGAGGACGCCTGTGACGACCAGGGCCGCTGCCTGAAGCAGGCCCTGGCCCAGCAAGCCGCCACCGACATGCAGGCCGCCGGCAGCGCCCAGGTGGTGCAGATTGCCACCGAGCGGGTGCGCGAAGCCGCGCCGCTGCCCTTCGACCTCGGCACGCTGCAGGAGCTGTGCTCGAAAAAGCTCGGCCTGGGCGCCCAGGAAACCCTCGACATCGCCCAGGCGCTGTACGAAACCCACAAGCTGATCACCTACCCGCGCAGCGACAGCGGCTACCTGCCCCTGAGCCAGCACAGCGAAGCGCCGGGCATTCTCGCCGCCCTGCAACGGGCCGACGCCAGCCTCGCCCCGTTGCAGCCGCACCTTGAGCCACAGCGCCGCTCGCGGGCCTGGAACGACCAGAAAGTCAGCGCCCACCACGGCATCATCCCCACCGCCGCCGCCAGCGACCCGGCGCGCCTGCCGCCCAAGTACAAAGCCGTGTACACCTTGATCCGCGCCCGCTATCTGGCGCAGTTCCTGCCCAACCACGAGTACGACCGCACCCAGGCCGACTTCGACTGCGCCAGCCACGCCCTGCGCGCAGTGGGCAAGCAAATCGTCGAACCCGGCTGGCGCCGTGCCCTGCCCGAGGCCCTGACCCCGGCCAAGGGCCGCGAAGCGCCCCCCGCCCAGGTGCTGCCGGCCTTGCACAAAGGCCAGCACTGCAACCTGCACGGCCTGAACCTCAAGGACCTGTGGACCCAGCCCCCCAAGCCCTTCACCGAAGGCGACCTGATCAAGGCCATGAAGAACGTCGCCAAGCTGGTGGACGACCCGAAGCTCAAGCAAAAGCTCAAGGAAACCACCGGCATCGGCACCGAAGCCACCCGCGCCAGCATCATCCAGGGCCTGCTCGACCGCGGCTACCTGGTGAAAAACGGCAAGGCCCTCAGCGCCACGCCTGCGGCCTTCAGCCTGATCGACGCCGTACCCCGGGCCATCGCCGACCCCGGTACCACCGCCATCTGGGAGCAGGCGCTGGACATGGTGCAAAGCGGCGAAATGAGCCTTGAAGAGTTCGTCACCCGCCAGTCGGCCTGGATGGGCAAGCTGGTGCAGCGCTGCGCCGGCATGCGCCTGACCATCACAGGCCCCGCCGCTGGCAAGGCCGCAGCCCCCTGGAAGAAAAAGCGCCGCGCCACCGGCAAGGCCAAGCCCAAGGCCGCCCGCAGTAAAAAAGCCAAGCCGCAGTAAACGCCGGCTGGCCGGCGTTATCGCCCTGCCCTGCGACAATTCACACCGTTGACAAAGCCGGTAGAAATAAATTGTTACCCATTAGGTAGCCTGCTACCATTCTCGCCCCGTGAGATACGATGACTGTCATCCATATGACCAAATGAGTCCGTGCAGTGCAGCGCACCCTCAGCGTCACACAAGAGCAGCGCCCAAGCCTGCCATGTCCACATTTCACGGGTCTGAGTGATTAGTCATAGGTAGACCTGCATGTTGCTAACCAAACACACCTCGCGAAGGAAGTTTCTGCTTTCGTCGCTGATCGCCTTGCCCGCCATGGGCATCACCGTCAACGGCCTCAGCGCTGCGATGGCGGCAGAGCTGGCGGCGCCGAGCCTCGACAGCTACACCCCAAGCTTTTTCACCCCGGCCGAATGGACTTTCATCCTCGCCGCCTGCGACCGCCTGATCCCGGCCGACGGCCGTGGCCCCGGCGCGCTGGAAACCAACGTGCCGATCTTCATCGACCAGCAACTGGCCGGTGACCTGGGCAGCGAGATCTACCTCGAAGGCCCGTTCGACCTGAATGCCCCGGCCACGCTCGGCTATCAGCTGCCCTACACCCCGCAGCAGATCTACCGCAAAGGCATCGCCGCACTCGAGAGCTGGTGCCAGGCCACCCACGGCCAGCACTTCGCCCTGCTCGAGCTCGGCAAGCGCGACGACGTACTGAAGAAGATGCAAGCCGGCCAGGTCGACTTCGCAGCCCACGGCGAAGACATCGTCAAGGCCAAGCTGTTGTTCGGCGAACTGCTCAACCACACCCGCCAGGGCTGGTTGGCCGACCCGATCTACGGGGGCAACAAGGGCATGAAGGCGTGGATTGCCATCGGCTTCCCCGGTGCCCGCGCCAGCTACCTGGAATGGGTCGCCCAGCACAACGTCCCGTACCCCCTCGGCCCGGTCAGCCTGACCGGCCAACGCGGTTGATCCCTTCGCCCTGCACCACAGCATTCAAGGTTTTTTATGCCACAGATTACCAATGACGAAGTCGACGTTGCCGTCGTCGGCCTGGGCTGGGCCGGCTCGCTGATGAGCATCGAGCTTGCCCAGGCAGGCTTGAAAGTGCGCGCCTTCGAACGCGGTGAAGACCGCACCAATGCCGACTTCCACTACCCGAAGCCTGCTGACCAGTACGCCTACGGCGTGCGCAACAAGATCATGGTCACGCCCAAGGCCGGCGCGCTCACCGTGCGTCACAACCTCAACGGCACCGCCCTGCCGACCCGCCAGTGGGGCGCCTTCGTGCCCGGCACCGGCGTGGGTGGCTCGGGCCTGCACTGGACCGGCGTGCTGATCCGCCCGACGCCGACCGACATCAAGCTCAAGACCTACGCCGACCAGGCCTACCCGCCGGGCGTACTGCAAAGCGACATGACCATCGGCGACTTCCCGTTCACCTGGGACGAGATCGAGCCGTACCTCGACAAGTTCGACAAGATCTGCGGCCTGTCGGGCAACACCGGCAACCTCAACGGCCAGATCCTGGTTGGCGGCGACCCGTTCGAGGGCCCGCGTTCCAACCCCTTCCCGCTGCCGGCGCTGGAAGACACGCTGAACAACGTGATGTTTGCCGACGCGGCGCGCAAGCTCGGCTACCACCCGTTCCCCAACCCGTCGGCCAACGTCTCGCGGGCCTGGAAGAACCCCTACGGCAACCAGATCGCACCGTGCAACTACTGCGGCTACTGCAGCAAGTACCCGTGCCTGAACTTCTCCAAGGCCTCGCCGCAAACCGCCGTGCTGGACGCGCTCAAGCGCATGGACAACTTCGACTACCGGGTCAACGCCAACGTGCTGCGCGTGGAGCTGCACCCGGACGGCAAGACCGCCAAGGGCATCACCTACGTCGACGCCCAGGGCAACGAAGTGTTCCAGCCGGCCAAGATCGTCGTGCTGGCGGCCTTCCAGTTCGTCAACGTGCGCCTGATGCTGCTGTCGGGCATCGGCCAGCCGTACAACCCGGTTACCCGCAAGGGCACCATCGGCCGCAACTACGCCTTCCTCAGCAACGGCGGCGCCACGCTGTTCTTCAAGGACAAGAACTTCAACCCCTTCGCCACCGCCGGCGCCACCGGGCAGATGTTCAACGACGTCTCCCCCGGCAACTACGACGGCCCGTCCCTGGGCTTCATCGGCGGTGCCAAGATCCACAGCTCGCAAGCCAGTGGCGCACCGATCGGCACCTCGCTGCCGTCCGGCACCCCGGAATGGGGCCAGGGCTGGAAGGAAGGCATGCAGGACTGGTACGGCCACTCGATGAAAATCAGCATCACCACCAGCTGCATGTCGTACCGCGACCACTACGTCGACCTCGACCCCACCTACAAGGACCCATGGGGTCAGCCGCTGCTGCGCATCACCTTCGACTGGAAGGAAAACGAGCTGAAACTGCAGCAGCACCTGCGCAACATCGTCCTGGACATCACCAAGGAGCTGAACCCCGACAGCTACAGCGAAAGCTTCCTGGGCATGGATTCGCACTGGGACATCACCAAGTACGTGTCCACCCACAACGTCGGCGGCGCGATCATGGGTGACTCGCCCGAAACCAGCGCGCTCAACCGCTACCTGCAGAGCTGGGACGTGCACAACGTGTTCGTGCCGGGCGGCAACGCCTTCCCGCAGAACTTCCAGGCCAACCCGACCTCGATGATCGGCGCCCTGACCCTGTTCGCGGCCCAGGCCATCAAGGACCAGTACCTGAAAAACCCTGGCCCGCTGGTGCAGGCGTGAGGAGCGAGAGCATGAAGAGCAAAACCCGTTCCATTGTTTCGGTATTGCTGGGTGTCGCCGTGCTGGCGGTGGTGCTGGCCTGGCTCGGCGCCAGCCTGCTCAACCGCGCAGGCGACGCCCAGGCCAAGCTGACCCAGGCCGTCACCCCGGCGCTGATCGAAAAAGGCGCCTACCTGGCCCGCGCCGGTGACTGCGTGGCCTGCCACACCAGCCACGACGGCGGCAAGCCGTTCGCCGGCGGGCTGGGCATCGCCTCGCCGATCGGCACCATCTACTCCACCAACATCACCCCCGACAAGCACACCGGCATCGGCAACTGGAGCTACGGCGAGTTCGAACGCGCGGTACGCCGCGGCATCGGCCACGACGGCAGCGCGCTGTACCCGGCCATGCCGTTCCCGTCCTATGCCAAGGTCAGCGATGAAGACACCCAGGCGCTGTATGCCTACTTCATGCAAGGCGTAGCCCCGGTCGCGCAGCCGAACAAAGCCAACGACATCCCCTGGCCGCTGTCGCTGCGCATGCCGCTGGCCTACTGGCGCGCGCTGTTCTCGCCGGCCCCACAGGCCAGCGCGGCCAACACCGGCGCCACCCCGATCGAGCGCGGCGCCTACCTGGTGCAAGGCCTCGGCCACTGCGGCTCGTGCCACACCCCGCGGGCGCTGACTCTGCAGGAAAAAGGCCTGGACGAGTCGGCCGCAGGCTACCTGACCGGTACCGAGCTCAACGGCTGGAACGTACCGGCCCTGCGCGGCATGCCGCACTGGAGCGAAGAAGAGCTGGTGGAGTACCTGGGCAGCGGGCGCAACGCCAAGGCCTCGGTGGCCGGCGAGATGACCGACGTGATCGCCAACAGCACCTCGCACATGAGCGATGCCGACCTGCAGGCCATGGCGGCCTACCTGAAATCCCTGGCGCCGGCCAAGGGCTCGGCCTACCAGCAGCAGGCCGAGCGCAGCAAGGCGACCACCGCCAAGCTGACCGCCGCCAAGGACCTGACCCTGGGCGAGCGGCTGTACATCGACAACTGCGGTGCCTGCCACTTCGTTAGCGGTGAAGGCGCGCCACGGGTGTTCCCACGCCTGGATGGTGCCTCGGTAGTCAATGCAGCCAACCCCGATGCCTTGCTGCACGTGATCCTCGCCGGCGCCGCAACGCCGTCCACCGAGCGTGCACCGTCGGTGCTGCCAATGCCCGGCTTTGCCGAGCGCATGGACGATACGGAGGTGGCGCAGTTGGCGACCTTCCTGCGCCAGGGCTGGTCGAACCAGGCCTCGGCGGTATCGCCTGAGCAGGTGCGTGAAATTCGCGCGCAGCTGGCACGCACGCACTGAGTGACGGCCCCGAAGGCGCCATGGCGCGCCTTTGGATACGCCTGCCCTCGCCCGCGTCAGCAAAGCCCTGGATAACCAGGGCTTTTTTGTTTGCAACACAACCCGGCTCCTATGGAACAAATCACAACTCGTTGATTTAACGAAGATTTTGTGGGAGCGGCTTCAGCCGCGAACACCGGCGAAGCCGGTGCCATCTAGCGCAGTGCCTGCTTCGCGGCTAAAGCCGCTCCCACAGGTACGGCGCTTGGTTCGGGGTTCGCGCGACCCTGTAGGAGCCGGCTTGCCGGCGATCACCGGCACAGCCGGTGCCAGCATTCGCCTGTGCCGGCCCTATCGCCGGCAAGCCGGCTCCTACAGGGGGCGCGCTAGATTTTAGAAATTGAACAAGACAGTTGCTCCCACAGGGGCCGCGGCGCATCTGCGAGACCACTTCTCTGCGCGACAGCGCAGCCCGCAGAGCTGGGTGATCTCCTACAAGGTGCTCTCTGACTGGCGCGATGAAATTCTTCTGCTATTTTTTCATGAAAATAATCAGAATAAATTTCACGAGGCCCCGGCATGTTCAAGCAGTCCGCCCAGCACGTCGCCAGCTACTACGCCCGCACCTACCCCGCCAGCATCCCCCTGCGCCCCACCCTGCACGGCCCCCATGACACCGATGTGCTGATCGTCGGCGCCGGTTTCAGCGGCCTGCACACCGCCCTGCGCCTGGCCCAGGCCGGGCAACGGGTGACCCTGCTGGAAGCCAGCCGGGTGGCCTGGGCCGCCTCCGGGCGCAACGGTGGCCAGGCGCTGCTTGGGTGGTCGTGCGACCTGCTACCGCTGGAAAAAGCCCTGGGCCTGGAGCGCAGCCGGCGCCTGTGGGACAGCATGTGCTGGGCCGCCCGCGAACTGCGCGAGCTGCCCCTGCGCCACGGTTTCGACATCGACTACCGCACCGGCAGCCTGTGGAGCGCCGTGCTGCCGCGCCGGGTCGCGCTGCTGGAACAGGCCCGCCGTGAAGCCGAAGCCAAGTACGGCTATGACTGCCTGCGCCTGATCGGCCGCGACGAGTTGCCCGAATGGATCGACAGCCCTCGCTACCAGGCCGCCCTGTACGACCCCAACGGCGCCCACCTCAACCCGCTGAAACTGGCCCAAGGCCTGGCCAGCGCCATCGAGGCCGCTGGCGGGCGCATCTTCGAGCAGAGCCAGGTGCTCAGTTACCACGAACATGCCGGCGACTTCGTTGCCCGCACCGGCAGCGGCGAGGTGCGCAGCCAGGTGTTGGTGCTGGCCTGCAACGCCTACATCGACCGCCTTGACCGTGCCCTCGCCCAACGCCTGTTGCCGGTAGGTTCCTACCAAGTAGCCACCGCGCCGCTGGACGCCGATTTCGCAAACTCCCTGCTGCCACGCAACAGCTGCGTGATCGACAACCAGTTCGTCCCCGACTACTTCCGCCTGACCCCCGACCACCGCCTGCTGTTCGGCGGCGGCTGCACCTACCTGGGCGGTATCCCCAAAGATGTGGCCGCCGCCACCCGCCCCTACCTGGAACGGGTCTTCCCGCAGCTGCGCGGCGTGGCCATCGAACACGCCTGGGGCGGCCATATCGACTGCAGCATCCAGCGCACCCCGGACATCGGCCGCCAGGGCCAGCGCTACTGGCTGCAGGGCTTCTCCGGCCATGGTGTGCTGCCGACACTGGCCGGCGCACGGGCAGTGAGCGACGCCATCCTCGGCAATGACGAGTTGCTGGCCCTGTACCAGGGCATCGACAACGGCCGCTTCCCGGGTGGCGACCTGCTGGCCGCGCCGCTGGAGGCCGCCGCCAAGGCCTGGTACCGGATGCGCGACCATGTCTGAGCTGATCGACGACGCCCAGGCGCTGGCCCGGCTGGTGCGTGACCTGCGCAAGCACCGCGGCCTGACCCTCGATGAGCTGGCCAGCCGGGTCAACCGCTCGCTGGGTTTTCTGTCGCAGGTCGAGCGCGGCCTGTCGCGCCCCACCGTGGCCGACCTCACCGCCATCAGCGAAGCCCTGCACGTCCCTACTACCTACTTCTACCAGGCGGTGCCGCCGCGCCAGATCGACTGGGTCACCCGCCCCGGCGAACGGCGCACCCTGTACTACGCCGCCGGGGTCACCGACGTGCTGGTGTCACCTACCCTCAACGGCCGCTTCGCCATGCTCGAAAGCCACCTGGCGCCCGGCGCCAGCAGTGGCGACGGGCACCTGGACGACAGCTCCGAACAGGGCGGCTTCGTGCTGCAGGGTGAGCTGACGCTCTGGCACCACGGGCACGAGGGCGCCGTCACCCTGCGCGCCAACGACAGTTTCCAGCTACCGCCGCACAGCCAGTTCCGCTACGCCAACCTGACCGACCAGGCGACCCGGGTTCTCTGGGTCTTCCGCTGAGAGCATTGCAATGACAAGTACAAAAAACGCCCCCACCCTGCTCGATGAAGTCCGCGCCTTCCGCCTGCACCACCCCGACGTGCGCTACGTCGACCTGCTCAGCCTGGATATCCCCGGGCATTTCTACGGCAAGCGCTACCCCATCGACATGCTCGAAAAGGTCGCCGCCGGCAGCCCGCTGAAACTGCCGCAGAACTGCGTGTTGCTGGGTGCCCAGGGCGGGCTGTTCCCGATCGGTGACTACTGCTTCAACGACGGCGACCCCGACGCCCAGCGCCGCCTGGTGCCCGGCACCCTGAAGCCAGTGACCTGGGAGCGTGAGCCGCTGGGGCAGATGCTGATCACCTCCGACGGCACCGCCGCGCCCATCGAGTTCGAGCCGCGCGAAGTACTGGCGCGGGTGCTGCAACGCCTGGAGCGCCGGGGCATACGCCCGGTGGTGGCGTTCGAACTTGAGTTCTACCTGTTCGACCGGGCACTCAAGGACGGCCTGCCGCAGTTCCCCCGCGACCCGTTCAGCCAGGATGAAGACGACCAGCCGAACATGCACATCGAGCGCCTGTCGCGGTTTTCGGACGTGCTGCGCGACATGGTCAGCACCGCCAACATCCAGGGTGTGGACGCCAACGTGATCACCGCCGAACTGGGCCCGGGCCAGTTCGAAATCAACTTCGGCCACTGCGACGACGGCCTGCGCGCTGCCGACTGGGCGGCGCTGTTCTGCCGCAGCACCCGCGGCGTTGCGCTCAAGCACGGGCTGCGCGCCTCGTTCATGAGCAAGCCCTACCTGCAGGCCCCGGGCAGCGGCATGCACGTGCACGTGAGCCTGTACGACCCGGCCGGCAACAACCTGCTGGCCGCCGACCAGCAGCGCCCGCTGCGCCACGCCGTGGCCGGCTGCCTGGCGTTGTTGCCGCACTGCATGCCGATCTTCGCCGACAACCACAACGCGTTTCGCCGCTACGGCGCCATGGTCAATGCCGCCAGCCGTGCCAGTTGGGGCTTCGAGGACCGCGACGCGTGCATCCGCATCCCCGAGTCAAGCCCGCACAACCTGCGCATCGAGCACCGCCTGGCCGGCGCCGACGCCAACCCGTACCTGGTGCTGGCGGCCATCCTCTGTGGCATGGAACACGGCCTGGACGCCGCGCAGGAGCCCATCGCGCCGCTGAACGATGACCGCACCAGCGGCATCGACTTCCCCAAGGACATGCCCGCCGCCGTGGCCGCCATGCGCGGGCACCCGGCGGTCAACGAAGGGTTGGGGGAGGAGTTCGTGATGGTGTACTGCGAGAACAAGCGCCAGGACCACCTGGCGTTCATGCACGAGGTGAGTGCGCGGGAGTATCGCTGGTTCCTCTGAGCCAAGCGCTGGCCCCTTCGCGGGTAAACCCGCTCCCACAGAGATTGCATAAGCCTCAGGCCTGCGCTGCAGCTGTAGGAGCCGGCTTGCCGGCGATGAGGCCAGTTCAGGCAGCACAAGACAGTTGCTCCCACAGGTACAGCATTTGCCTCAAAGGCTGTGCAATACCTGTGGGAGCGGGCTTGCCCGCGAAGAGGCCAGCACTGGCAACCTGTTACCCCCAGGATTACCATACCCTCCTTCCAGCGCGGCCCTTTGCCGCACGCCCTGCCCTCTGCCAGCCCGATACCAATGCCCTTCGAACTCACCGTAGAACCCCTCACCCTGCTGATCCTCGCCCTGGTGGCATTCGTTGCCGGTTTCATCGACGCCATCGCCGGCGGCGGCGGCCTGCTGACCACACCGGCGCTGCTCACCGCTGGCATGCCACCGCACCTGGTGCTGGGCACCAACAAGCTCAGTTCCACCTTTGGCTCGGCCACCGCCGGCTTCACCTATTACCGGCGCAAGCTGTTCCACCCGGCGCAGTGGCGCCCGGCGTTGTTCGCAACGCTCACCGGCGCGCTGATTGGCGCGGTGATTGCCCACTTCATGCCGGCCGAATGGCTGAACAAGATGCTGCCGGTGATCGTGTTCGCCTGCGGCGTGTACCTGCTGTTCGGCGGCACGCCCAAGGCGCCGCTGGATGCCGACGCGCCGATTCGCAAGAAATGGCAGGTACCGCAGGGCTTCACCTTGGGTTTCTACGACGGCGTTGCCGGGCCTGGGACGGGGGCGTTCTGGACGGTCAGTACGTTGCTGCTGTACCCCATCGACCTGGTACGTGCCAGTGGCGTTGCGCGGAGCATGAACTTTGTCAGCAACATTGCGGCGCTGACGGTGTTCATCATTTCCGGGCAGGTGGATTACATCGTCGGGTTGTGCATGGGGTTGTCGGTGATGGTCGGGGCGTTCTTCGGGGCGCGCACGGCGATCAGCGGGGGGAGCAGGTTTATTCGGCCGGTGTTTATTACTGTGGTGTTGGCGTTGACTGTGCGGTTGGCTTGGCAGCATTGGTTTGGGTGATGGGGGCGGGGTCGGGGCTTTAGGGTGATTGCTTTTGGAGATGTATGCGCATTCATAGACGATGAGCGCTTTTCGTCACCTTTCCGCCCTTACGGCGGCTTACTTTTGTCTTGGCAAAAGTAAGCAAAACCGCCTGCTCCTATCATCCGGCCCCCTACGCTGCGCTTCGGGGGTTCCCTCGCTCCGGGCTTGCTCCGGAGGTACGCGCCGACGGGCCGTCCCTGGCCCGATCGGCG